>JANQHY010000290.1 GCA_028282395.1 Gammaproteobacteria bacterium | reverse complement strand
CGTGCTATAGCAACGCTACAACAGGTTGACCTGATTGCAGCAGAAGATACGCGCCATAGTAAAAAACTATTAAGCAGCTTTGCAATCACCACGCCAATGATAGCATTACATGACCATAATGAAGCAGACGCTAGTGAAAAGCTTATTGAGCAACTGCAGAATGGTCAATCCATTGCACTGATCTCCGATGCAGGCACCCCACTAATCAGTGATCCCGGTTATACGCTAGTTAGCCGCGCCCATCAAACTGGCATTCCTGTCTCACCGCTTCCTGGCCCTTGTGCTGCTATTACTGCACTGAGCGTCTCCGGCTTACCCAATGATCGTTTTCTTTTTATTGGTTTCCTTCCGCCACGTCATGAAGCACGACAAAAACAGCTAGCAGCATTAAAAGCGGTCAATGCAACATTGATATTTTACGAGAGCCGACATCGTATTGTTGATAGCCTTAATGATATGGCAACCATACTAGGTCAACAGCGCCTAGCATTTATTGGTCGTGAATTAACCAAACAGTTTGAAACCGTACACCAAGCTCCTCTGGCAGAGCTCAGTGACTGGTTACAACAGGATAGCAATCAGCAGCGTGGCGAATTTGTTGTGATTGTCGCAGGTGCTGACAAACAGGCTGCCGAACTTGATAAAGAGCGCAACCTCGCTATTCTACAACCACTGCTGGCCGAGCTCCCTCTCAGTCAAGCAGTACGTTTGGCTGCTAAAATCAGTGGTTGCCATAAGAACCGTCTTTATGATCTCGCTATTACCTTGAAAAAGTAATACAATCATATGTTTAATAAATTTGCAATATTGCCAGATTTGTACTATTATTACATCTCTGTAAGACATTCATTACTTTTAGGTGGGGACTAACCATGAACAGCAAAGCATTAAATGTGCTTGACACAACATCGCCATTAGGTAACCTCGAAGCCTACATTCATTGGGCTAATCAGGTGCCCGTACTCTCAGCAGAAGAGGAGCACGCGCTTGCTGTTAACTACCAAGAAAAAGGCGATCTTCAAGCAGCTAAGAAGCTGGTTATGGCACACCTACGGTTTGTGATTAAAATTGCCAGAAATTATAATGGCTACGGCCTCAATCAGGGCGACCTGGTTCAGGAAGGTAATATTGGCCTTATGAAAGCGGTCAAACGCTTTGATCCGAGTATGGGCGTCCGTCTAGTCTCATTTGCTGTACACTGGATCAAAGCTGAAATACACGAGTTTATTCTACGCAACTGGCGTATTGTAAAAGTTGCTACAACCAAAGCGCAACGCAAACTGTTCTTTAACCTACGCAGCATGAAAAAACGCTTGGGATGGTTTAAAGAAGAGGAGATTAATGATGTCGCTGCAACACTTAATATTAAACCAAGCGATGTCGTTACCATGGAACAGCGCCTCAATAGCATGGATATTGCCTTCGATCCACTCAATGATGAGCGTGATGACAGCGATGGCAATCCAATAGTTTCTGCTCCTGCAGCCTATCTTGGCGATAATAGCATGCGCCCCGACCATCTGTTGGAGCAAGACCACCACGCCAATGGCAATCAGGCAAGACTCGCTGCAGCACTTGATAAACTTGACGAGCGCAGTCGCGATATCCTCAACCAACGTTGGCTTAGCGATAAAAAAAGTACGCTACATCAATTGGCCGACCAATATGGTGTCTCTGCTGAACGGATACGCCAACTTGAGCAGCAGGCAATATTAAGCTTACGCGACCAATTGGAAACGCTATAAACCAATACGCCCGCGCCATTAGGTTCACACAACTTCTGTCCATACCACTTGTATGCTATCTTAATGTCAGTAGTAATCTTACGATAAAGGACAGGAGAAGCAGATGAAGGCAATGGTACTTAAGCAATATGGTGAGGCACTGGCACCTGGGGTATTTGAGGAGATGGAGCTGGCAGAACCGCAAGTTATTCCCGGCCATGTATTAATTAATGTCGCTGCTAGCAGCGTTAATCCCCTTGATTACAAAATACGCTCTGGCATGTTAAGTGGACTCAATCCCAACTTACCAGTTGTTCTACATGGTGATGTCGCTGGAACCATTACTGCTGTTGGTGAAGGAGTGACACAATTTAAAGTTGGTGATGAAGTATATGGTTGCGCCGGCGGCATCATTGGTCGTTCCGGAGCAATAGCACAAACCATGTTAGCCGAAGCCAGTTTGCTTGCACATAAACCGAAATCGCTCTCGCTACAAAAGGCTGCAGCACTACCATTAGTTGCTATTACCGCCTGGGAAGGCTTGGTTAACCACGCACAATTAAAAAAGGGCCAATCAGTTTTAGTTTATGGCGGAACGGGTGGAGTCGGCCATATGGCTGTGCAGTTAGCTAAAGCGCTAGGCAGCAAAGTTGTTACCACAGCAGGCAGCGAAGAAAAAATGGCGTTGTGTTATGAACTTGGCGCTGACCAGGTTTTTAATTATAAGGAAACGAATGCCTCTGACTATATTAAACAGCAGAGAGATGAAAACTATTTTGACGTCGTCTATGATAGCACCGGCGGCGACAATCTAAATCAATCAATGCGCGCCGTAGCAATCAATGGCCACCTGGTAACACCTTGGGTACAAGGAGAGATTGATCTGTCACCACTCTACTTAAAAGGGGGTAGTTTACATTTTGTTTTAATGTTAAACCCAATGCTACACAATCAGGGATGTGATCAACAAGGTCATATATTAAAAGAGATTGCTACATTCATTGATGCAGGAGAAATGAAACCACTTATTGACAAAGAGATCTTCCCTTTTACACGGATTGGCGAAGCACACTATTATGCAGAACAAGGCAAAGCTATTGGGAAAGTGGTATTAGTTAATGATCTATAGTTTTTACTTAACATCTGATGAATAGCAATTAGTAGCCTGTGATAGATCTGATTATCACGGGTAATCTAAAAGCCTTGCACGCGGAAGCAAGTCGTTCCTGAATGAAACAATTATAAAATATACTATGGTATTTTAAAAAATAACGCATTGTAGTGCGTCCTAATTAGAGCACTATTGATAAAAAAGTTTATATGATCGAGGGAGTTTTATGCTTAAGAAGTTTTGTTTATTAATCCAATGTTTCTTACCTATTATCGCCTATGCTGGAAATTTTGATGGTTTGCGTTTAGATGGCGCCTGTAGTTCTAAGATTACCAATTCAACGCAATCGGAGATTGATTACTCTTACACTTGTTCTTTACCTTTGACTACCTATCAATTAAGAGCATCAGCACTCTCCTCTAACCAACGCTATTTTGTCATTCCTGGCGATGAAGTTTTACTTGAGCTCATTGTGACAGGAAGCTGGAAAGTTTTTTCGGATTCTATAAGAGATATTGAAAACAATGCACCTCAACTACATGTTTATTATCCATTCCCGATCACTCCTGTTCCTGCGGAAATGAAACAGCAAGTCTCGTGTAATCAGGATGCATCTGAGTGCGTGATTCATCTTCAGACGGGTGTTATTTTTACTAATGTAGATGATGGTGATAAATTTACACTACCTGCCACAGATATCATAACAGAGAAATTGTACAATATCATATTTCCACTTGATTATTTTAAGGGAGTATTCTTCTGGGACTAATCTTTTTATAAAAGGTTTATTTCAAAATACTACGACCTAGTTTTAAAACTATCCATAAAAGAATAAAACTATATGTTGGTTTTATCTAGAAAATCATATGACGCTCTGTCGCTGTTGTCATTGTGGAACATATCTTCCTGAAGAAAACTTCCATATCTTGAATGACGATGATCCGTCTCATGTCATGTGTGAATATTGTTATAAATTTATTTCAAGCAACACTTAAATGGCCTTGCTAATACTCCCTCTTTTGCTTTTCACAACAATCTCTATATCTTGGTTAAATTTTGTTAATAATGTTAGTGGCGATTCAATTAATAATTTATCTACATTTCAACTAGTTATTACCGATGTTTTCGGTTGGCTAACGCCTGAAATCTTTGCAGCGGCAATTTGTCATAGCTTGTCATAGTGGTTGTCATAGCTTGTCATAGCTAGGCTCATAATACTTTGCGGGATCGGTAGGTGAGGATGCCACCTCTTTCACCAACCCCTTTTCCACTAATGACTTTAAGTCACGCTGCAATGTGCGCCGATTAATAGACAATGCCGCTTCACACTCTGCGACCGTTGCTTTCTTCATGGTTAGCAAGTACCGCAGTATTGATAAAGGGCGATCTTTTAAACCTTGTCTATCCCTAGCAGCAGAAAGGACAAGATCTTGTTTAATTGCACCCTCTCCTTTTATCTTCACTTCTTGCATTTGAGTTGCGAGACCAATGGCATAATACTCTAGCCATCTTGTCATTTCCATATCGTTATCCCTTACTGACTGAATGGCTTCGTAATACTGTTCACGATTACGGTCATAATATTCACTAATGGTAAATAAACGCTTAAAGTCATATCCAGCCTGATATAAACAAAGAGTTGATAATAATCGGGCACTTCGGCCATTACCATCTAAAAACGGATGAATATGAACCAGCTGAAATTGGGCCAATCCAGACAATAAGACGGGGTTTAAATCATCGTTTTGCTTTATCCAGTCAACTAGTTCAGCCATTAAACGTGGTACTTCATTGGCAGGTGGCGGCGTGTAAATCACTTGTTTGGTTAATGAATGTACTACATAATTGGGGACTTTTCGGTACTCGCCCGGCGCAGCGGCATTTCCTCTTACGCCTTGCACCAATCGTTTATGTATTTCTCGTATTAAGCCTTCAGTAATAGGCCCACCTTCGTGCATATACTCGGACACAAACTCAAATGCATCACGATAATTTAACAATTCTTTTTTATCATCCTGTCCTGCTTCTGGAACACTATCTCCAGCCAATAACCGCTGTGACTGCTCTAAAGTTAACTGCGTACCTTCGATGTGGGTAGTTGAATATGCTTCTTGAACTAAAGCACGTTTTTGCATCATTGCTATCCAATCACTAGAGAGTTGCGCTGCCTCTAAAAAGCCGCGCGCTCGCTCAATCTTAGTGAGCGCATTAGTAATATTCTTAGTCGTTGTAAATGTCGGCTTAAAGCTCATCATTAACTCCTGTCCATTGCGTCTTGGTACTATTAGGACTTACCTTAAGATAACGATACAACGTGGGTTTACTAATATCAAATATCCGGCATAGTTCCGAAATAGGCAGATCGCCTTTCTTGTAATAGCGGGTTAACTTCTCTACTTCCTGCTGTCTGAGACGTGGTGGTCTACCACCTAAGCGTCCTCTTTTGCGAGCCGCTTTAAGGCCCGCTTCGGTGCGCTCTTTGATAAGATCACGCTCAAACTCAGCCAGCGCACTGAACATGTGGAAGATCAGCTTGCCGCCACTAGTGGTTGTGTCGATATTCTCCTGAAGGCTTCTGAAGCCAATCTGCTGTTGGTTGAACCCCTGTATGGTTTCAATTAAGTGACTGACGGACCGGCCTAGCCTATCCAGCTTCCAGACAACAAAGGTATCGCCTTGTCTAAGACGATCTAGTGCTTTCTGCAATCCAGGACGCGAAGTCTTCACCCCACTGGCCACATCGGTATAGACCTCTTTACACCCTGCACTTTTCAGTGCATTTTCTTACATTCGCATGTATTGGTCAGCGGTTGAGACTCGACAATACCCAATTAACATAATTCCCCCTATTTTTGCCTTGTGATAGTAAAGTAACTCGTCAGAATAATCAAGATCTATAACTTTGATTTTAAGACGGCTTTAATTACCAAGAAATCGGGATATTCTAGGGGTAAATTTGAGTCAGTCGCAAGCATCTCGAAAACGATCCTTTTTAAGACTGATCAAGCATAGTATAACTTGTAAAACTAATATTGGTTTTGGGTTTGTAAATTACAGCGAAACGCCGGTTAGTTACAGTCCCTTTTTTGCTAAAGGCGCAATACGCATTGTTATGACTTTCGGTTCAACTCTGGTCAGTTACAATCGGTTTCTTGTTTCTAATTGATGAAAAATATAAAGAAGGGTTTTTAGGCGAAAATTTGTCTTATGAGAATGCTGCTGATATCCCTACTTAATGTATGGATAGGACTAAATCTTTGCGGAAAATGTCTATTTTCGGTAAAGTTTTATCAAGTCGGCACGAGAAATCGAGGGATTCGCCATGGAAAATACCATCACTCAAGTATTATTTTCGGCAAAGTTAGCCACTGAGCCACCACGAAAGCAACCCAATGTTGCAATACGCACCCGTGAATATCTGGTGGCTCATGAGATCGCTAGCTTGATGAAGGCTGCCAAGTCACAAGGTCGCCATCGAAACCGTGACGAAACCTTGATCTTGATGATGTTCCGCCATGCCTTGAGAGCAGGCGAGGCGGTTACTTTACGTTGGGAGCAAGTAGATTT
>JANQHY010000283.1 GCA_028282395.1 Gammaproteobacteria bacterium | reverse complement strand
TTAAAAGCGCGAATGACTGTGCGAATCTGGTCTGGGTTGATAATATCTCGATCCAGCTGTTTGCTTGTATACGCTTCGTCCTCATCTTGCGTTTCCCAGCGTTTACGCCGAGTCGTGCGCTCGCGCTTTTCAATCTGCTGTTTGGCAGTAATTTTTCCACCCTGCGTCGTTTTTTCCGTTTCAATGATAAAAATTTCATTGCCAACGTTGACGCCATCCGCGACAGCTTTTTCGTGGTTGTACTCACTCACCACGTTCTTACGAAAAAAGCCATAGGTGCGATTATCAGGTGTTGCGGTTAAACCTACAAGATAGGCATCAAAGTATTCGAGCACCTGTCGCCATAAATTGTAGATAGAGCGATGGCATTCATCGATAATGATGACATCAAAAAACTCGGGTGGGATTTTCTTGTTATACACTACCGACAAGGGCTGTTTCGGGCGCGTGTATTGTTCTGCCGGGTTTTGCTCTTCCAAGCTTTCATCGAGTGGCTCATCTTTCAGGATAGAATACATACGCTGGATAGTGCTAATGCATACCTGAGCATCTTTAGCGATATATTGGTTTTTCAGCCGCTGTACAGTATAAAGCTCGGTAAATTTACGATTATCATCGTTGGGTAAGAAACGCATAAACTCTTGCTCTGCCTGTTCGCCCAAATTTTTTGTGTCCACCAAAAACAAGATACGATTAACACTCACAGGTTCTTTTAACAAGCGATAACTGGCAGTGATAGCTGTAAAGGTTTTACCAGAGCCCGTGGCCATTTGTATTAATGCACGTGGCTTATCTTGCTTTAGAGAGGCATCTAAATTTGTGATCGCCACAATTTGACACTCGCGAAGACCATCGGTTTTCAAGCGCGGCAAATCTTGCAGGCGGCCACGCAGACTTTTACGCTCAGGTATCCACTTGGCGAGTGTTTCAGGCTGGTGAAAATTGAACACCTCCCGTGAACGTGGATTGGGATCTAAATTATCGGTGAAGCGTATGATTACGCCCGTACTTTCATAGATAAATCGCAATGGTTTTCTGTTATTCACCCATTTTAGTTTTGCGCGTGCGTAACCAGCGGATTGCTCTTCAACGGTAGTGATTTTCTCGCCCCAAGATTCTGGCTTGGCTTCAATAACACCTACCGCCTGTTTATCTATAAAGAGAACATAATCAGCTGGGCCAACATCCGTTTGATACTCACGTATGGCAACACCCCGTGAACTAGAAAAATTGATTCTTTTCTTATCCTGTACAACCCAGCCTGCTTCTTCGAGTAGGCGATCTATTTCGTCGCGAGCTAGCTGTTCCGGGTTCTGATTGGTCATGTCTGCCTACTTTCTAATAAATCCACATCTGAAGCGTTAACACGCTCCAGAAATTCGCCAATCTCGCAATCGAATAACTCACATAACTTGTCAATAGCTTCTAGGTTCACCTTTTGTGCTGTCTCTTTGTATAACATGGTCACCGTGGCTCTGCTCAACCCTGTCTCTCTGGCAACATCAGCAATACGCATTTTGTGTTCGCCCATCATACGAGCGAGATGGCAGCGGATCATGACTTCGGCCTCTCTCAATTAGTTTCATAGAATGAAGCCGAGATTATAGCATTTTCAGTTAAGAATAGAAGCATTTTTTCAGTTGAAATTATATTTTGTGGCTTTAAGTGTAAATTAAGTGGAGTGTGACCAAGTGTGGCCTAACAAATAGCGGTCAACTTAATCAAGTTTAACTCATTACCATTTGTCCAGTTTGTTGCAGAATTAATCGGTCAAAATGAACGGTGAGACACCACCATAAACGAAATTTTGGTCGGGGCGACAGGATTTGAACCTGCGACCCCTTGCACCCCATGCAAGTGCGCTACCAGGCTGCGCCACGCCCCGACTAAGAATCTTTTCTCTACCGCCAGTGACAGAAGTCACCATTATACGGCATCGCAGAGTTTACCACCCATTATCAGACCAAACAATATTAAGTACCTATTTAATGTGAGTGATGAAAAGAAATCTGTAGAAATAAAATCAATCGCCGGGAGTAACTAGTAAACAAAAAGCAATAACACGAACAGCTTTTAGGCTTCAGTCAATTTACCTAGCAGGGCTTCAAGATCACGCAACATATCACTAATCACTACTTTGACTTTGGCACCACTACCGCTATCAATATCACTGTGTTGCTTCTGTGCCACAGACTCAACAGCAACAGCAGCAGCCGTCTCCTTAACTGCAGCCACTTCTGTTGATGGCGTAGCGGGTTGCTTAGTTAATATCGCTCTTGCACCATTGATGGTATAGCCTTGAAAATAGAGCAGTTGACAGATCTGCTTGATCAGATCAATATCTTCGCGCTGATAATAACGGCGATTACCACGACGCTTAGCGGGTTTAAGCTGTGGAAACTCCTGCTCCCAGTAACGCAGGACATGCGGCTTTATTTGACAAAGATGACTCACCTCACCAATGGTGAAGTATTTTTTTTCCGGAATTGAAGGTCGTGCATATACCTCAGCCATCGCCCTCTCCCTATCCAATTACTACTATTTGCTGTCTAATAACCTTCATCACTTTCGCCATCAACATCAACTGACAGCTCTTTATCTTTAATGAGACCTTTGAGTTTCTGTCCCACTTTGAAGGTCACTACACGGCGGGCGGTAATCGGTACATCCTCACCGGTTTTGGGATTACGCCCCGGACGCTCACTCTTATCACGCAGTACAAAGCTACCAAATCCCGACAATTTAACTGGATGACCAGATTCCAATGAGGAGCGAATCTCCTCAAAAAACTGGTCAACAAATTCTGTCGACTCTGGTAAACTCAAACCAAACTGATCGTATAAGACCCGCGCCAGAGCGGCTTTCGTTAAAGTGAATTTACTACTCATCGTTTCACGCTCTCAAAACAGCATCATAATGCCTTTGCATCGCATCAACCACACACTGTATGATTGACTCTACTTCCTTATCTATAAGAGTGCGTGAAGTATGCTGTAAAATCAAGCCCAAAGCGACACTTTTTTGCCCAATTTCAACATTTTTTCCCTGATAAACGTCAAAAATGTGTAATTTGATCGATAAATCACCAAATTGCTGGCAAATTTGCTCCTCTAGTTGGTGAACTGTCTCTGCCATCTGTGCGGCTGTCACCTCACTCTTAATGAGAAAAGCAAGGTCGCGACGAATGCTCGGGAACTTCGATAAAGGTTGAAATCGTGGTACTTCTACTGCCGTTATCTGTGACAATAGCAGTTCAAATAGAAAAACCTCTTTGGGCAAATCAAGCTGGGCAGCAATATCAGGATTAATTCTACCCAAATACCCCACTTCGGCATCAGCACAACAGATGCGCGCACACTGACCTGGATGAAGCGCGGGATGCGTACTCGCAATAAAGGTAAACTTCTCTGGCTGGCCTCCTAAAGCAAATAGTTGCTCCAGATCTCCCTTAACGTCATAAAAATCGGCTTGGCGTACTTTACTACCCCACTGTTCAGGTAACACACTCCCTAAGACTAAACCACTCACTACCATCTGTTCACTTTCAGCGCTAAACCGCCGACCGATTTCAAACAGTCTCAAACGCGACTGCTGACGATTAAGATTGTACAGTGCTGCTTTAATCAGGCCCGGCCATAATGTTGTCCGCATCACATCCATCTCTACTGTCACCGGATTCACCAGCGCCACTTGTGGCTGTTGCGGATTAAAGAGTGTCTGCACCTTGGAATCAACAAAGCTATAAGTGATCGCTTCATGATAACCAAGATCAGCAAGAAGCTCACCTACGCGCTCATTTAACAGCGTCGATGGTGTCTTTGGTGAAACGGTTACCTGTGCAACAGGGTTGACCGCTAAATTATCATAGCCAGTTAAACGGGCAATCTCTTCAATTAAATCTTCCTCGATAACAATGTCAAAGCGGTAACTGGGTGGCAACACACTCCAACCTTCAGCAATTGGCGTTAGAGCCATATTCAGACGCTCAAGCAGCGCTACCATTGTCTCATCACTAATTTCCATGCCTAATATGCGCCGCACACGTTGAGGGCGTAGAATGATCGTCTGCGGTTGTGGTAACAGCTTTGAATCTTTCGCTTCAATGGGTGGACCAACTTCACCACCAACAATCTCTAATATCAATGCTGTTGCCCGCTCCATTGCCTGTTGCTGTAGCGCTGGATCAACACCGCGCTGAAAACGGTAGCAGGAATCACTATGAATTCCATAGCGCCTAGCAGTCAAACCAATTTTAATTGGATCAAAAAAGATACTCTCGAGAAACAGGTCAACTGTCTCTGCAGACACGCCACTGTCAGCACTTCCCATAATACCTGCCAGCGCAACAGCATGTTCATCATCGGCAATTACGAGCGATTTCTCATCCATTGATACCGTTTGCCCATCAAGTAGGGTAATTTTTTCGCCAGCAACAGCTGTTCTAACAGTAATATTTCCCTGCAAACAGTTGAGGTCAAATGCATGCATCGGTTGTCCTAACTCCAACATAACATAGTTGGCAATATCAACCAGTGGTGAAATAGTATTAATCCCCGCTGCCTGTAATCGGTGAGTTAACCACTGCGGCGTAGCGCGACTATTATCAACACCACGAATAACACGACCAATATAGCGTGAGCAGTAATCTGGCGCCTTTAATGTGACGTTACGTTGATCATCAATAGTCACTGCTGCTGGCTCAATCGCCACAGGATTAATCGAACTGTTACTAAACGCTGCCACTTCACGAGCAATGCCGGCAATACTCAAACAGTCTCCACGATTAGGCGTTAGATCAATCGCAAGCATCTGGTCATTATCCAGCACATCGATACCATCAACCTCTAATCCTGCCATCGTTAATTTCATTGCCAATTCATGACAATCACAGCCAGGATCTACCCACTCTCTTAACCAACTCTCACTAATTCTCATTGTGCTTTTTCTGTTACTGAAATATAAATATCTATCTGATCCTGCGCGTTATAACACTCAAAATCACTACCATATTCACGCTGATAAGTTGCCTCAGGCGATTCAAAATAGTGCCACAGCGTTTTCCACAACTCAATACAGGTGGCAGGCATTTCACCTTGGGCACTAAAACGCAAATAATTTCCCGCTTTTATCTCAACGAATGAAAATGGCTCAATCATTTGAGTCGAAGCAGCTTGATCGATTTCCATTCCCGCTAATACTGTATATTTACCATTCACATCAGAGGCAAAATCGTAATAAACGCCATACAGTGGACCTTGATCAAGACGATGGGGAATTTGATTAATTACCTGCTCGCCAAAAAACTGTTGCCATAATTTCGCAATACGACCACCATCGTCATCATCACTCATCTCAATAAAATTATCGGTGCGGCAGGTAATTCCCGCAATTTTTTTCGATTCAATATTGACCAACTCAGGGGTTTTCATTGTACCTCTCCTATCATTAAAACTGCTCTAACAATCGCAGATCATTTTCAAACAGCGTGCGCAGATCATTAATGCCATAACGCAACATTGCCATACGATCTATCCCCATACCGAAAGCAAAACCACTATAACGTTCACTGTCAATGCCAACATTGGCCAAAACATTAGGATGTACCATGCCACACCCTAATACTTCTAACCAACCAGTATCTTTACAAACCCGACAACCACTTTTTTTGCCGTGACAGATAATACAGCTAATATCCATTTCTGCTGAAGGTTCAGTAAATGGAAAATAGGAGGGACGAAAACGTGTCGCTAAATCCTCTTGGAAAAATTCGCGCATGAACTCAATTAATAATCCCTTGAGATCAGCAAAGTTAACATGCTCATCAATGGCCAATGCTTCAGTCTGGTGAAACATTGGTGTATGCGTTGCATCAAAATCACAACGATAAACACGGCCCAGGGTAATAATACGAAAAGGTGGCTGACTCTGCTCCATAATACGAATCTGTACCGATGAGGTATGGGTACGCAATAGACGACCATCAGGCAGATAAAACGTATCCTGCATTTCACGTGCTGGATGATGTGGTGGAATATTCAGCAGCTCAAAGTTGTGTGCATCATCCTCGATCTCTGGCCCCTCTTCCCTAACAAAGCCCATACGAGCAAGAATCATTTCAATCCGCTGTGTTGTCCGACTCACGGGATGGATCGAACCGTGCTGCTGACCGCGTCCAGGTAGTGTGACATCAATCGCATCAGCCAAACTCTTTTTTAACTCGCCTGCTTCTAATAATTGCTGGCGCATTTTGATCTGTTCAGTTACTCGCTGTTTGGCCTGATTTAGCAACTGTCCAGCTTGTGGACGCTCATCACTTGGGAGCTGTGAAATCTGTTTTAACTGCTGGGTAAGCTGCCCCTTTTTGCCCAAGTAGGCAACACGAATGGCATTAACCGTTGCTAAATCTGCTGCAGCAGCGATCTCCTCTAATGCCTGGGTAACAATCTTTTCTATCTCATTCACCAATGAACTCTCAATTCTGTGGCTCATGGACTAAATCGCCATGACCTGTTTAACGAATCTCACTAATTTAACAATTTCAACATAATATCACAATGCACGCCGTTGCGTAATGAGAATTTTTTCACACTCTCCCGTGCCAACTATCCTACTTTTTGTCAGCGTTGTTAGAAAAGAATAATCGTCGTTCGTTGCGCATTATCTAAAAGAACTGTGAATCCTACAAGCGACTCTTGGGGTAATAGGGGCGATGGCGAATAATCATTGCTGGTTGGCGACTAGCGTAATGCAGTGTAACAATAAAACCACCCAAATAGAGAAGCATAGCTACAATCCAACCGCTGCTACTCCAAGGGTGCTGCATGATTGTTGCCGTCTGATAGAATAACACCGCGGTCCCATAGGCAATGCTAAAACTCCACAAGACCGACAACCAGGTCCAACCACGGCTACGACTTTCACGCGCAGTCACGGCAATAGCCGAAACACACGGCACATAAAGTAAAACAAACAGCATATAAGCAAAAGCACTTACCCAACCACCAAATAGCGCCACCATTTTACCCATGGCACTCCCGGACATATCATGGTCGGCCTCATTGGCAACAAACGGATTGGCTAAACTTCGCGCCGAAATCGTTGTGACACTTTCCCAAGTATTTGATAGCGACTGTTTCAATCCCGCCCATAAATTAAATGTCTGTGCTGCCTTAATGGTATCATCGGCTGTTGTACTACCTTGTGAGTAGAGTGTGTTCATCGTACCAACCACTACCTCTTTTGCTAGCGTACCTGTAATTAAGCCAACTGTTGCTGGCCAGTTATCTTCAGAAACACCCATTGGATGAAATACCGGCGTAATCACCCGCCCAACCTCGGACAACACAGAGTGCTGACTGCCACTGGGGTTAATCTTGCCGTTAAAATCAATCGCATTTAAACTCCCGACCAACAAACAGATCGGCACAATGACTTTCCCAGCCCGGATGACAAAACGCTTTAAGCGCATCCAAGTATGACGGAATAAAATTCTCGCTGAGGGCATATGATACGGCGGCAACTCCAAAACAAATGGCGCGGCCTCCCCTTTTAATAAAGTGAATTTGAGTATTAGCCCCGTTAACATCGCAACAGCAATTCCGGTCAGATAGAGTAGGAAAACGACTAAAGCACCCCCTTTATTAAAAAATGCTGTGGCAAAAACAGCAAAAATAGCCATACGTGCACCACAAGACATAAAAGGCGACATCATAATTGTTAATAATCTATCGCGACGACTATCAAGCGTTCGTGCTGCCATAATCGCCGGCACATTACAACCAAAACCAATAATCAGTGGGACAAACGACTTGCCTGGCAAACCGATAAACTGCATAAAGCGATCCATAACAAAGGCTGCACGTGCCATATAACCAGAATCTTCGATAAAAGAGAGAAAGAGAAACAGCAAACCAATCTGGGGAATAAAGCTCAGCACCGTATTAATGCCCAAACCAATCCCCTGTGCAAAAATCGCCGTTAACCATAACGGCAGATGCATGTGGTAACCCAAAGCGTTAATGCCATCAATAAAAATAGTACTTGAGCCATCATCAAAAAGTGGTTGCAGTGCGCCACCCAAGGTAATCGAAAACTCAAACATTAAATACATCACAAACAGAAAAATCGGAATTCCTAACCAACGGTTAAGGACAATACGGTCAACATAATCACTAAAATGGCTACGCAGACCGCGCTCTTTTGCCCACACGCCTGTTAATATGCGCTGAATATAACGATAACGGGCATCAGCAAACAGTGTCTCACCATCAAGTTTGGTCTCTTCATGCAGGCGTTTCTCCCACTGGCGTAATCTATCCGCCAAGGGATCATTGTCGATTAATAGTTTCTGTGCATCACTATCCCCCTCGAGCAGGCGTATCGCATACCAACGCTGATTAGCAGATTTTATTAACGGCGTTACTGCTTTCATCGCCTGTTCCAACAATGGTGTATAGTTTGGCAATGCCTGTTGGCGGCATCCGCCCTTCACTGCAGCACAACACTTCCCACCCTGGCCGCCGTCACCACGGCTATTAAGTTGTTGCAAAGCCTGTTTTAATTGCTCAATTCCTTTGCCACGACGCATCACCATTGGCACAACTGGACAACCAAGCTGTTGGCTCAATTCAGTATGATTAATGTGAATACCGCGTTTGTTAGCTATATCAGTCATATTCAGTGCAATGATAATAGGAACATTCATCTCTAACAGTTGCGTTGTCAGATAAAGATTACGTTCAAGGTTAGCGGCATCAATAATATTGACTATCGCATCAACTTGCTCATCAAGAATAAAGTGGCAAGCGATACGCTCATCTACCGACCCCTCATCACTACTACCAGTCAGTGAATAGGTGCCAGGCAGATCGACCACTTCTACTTGTTGATCATATAGTTGGAAATCACCAGTTTTTTTATCAACGGTGACACCTGCCCAGTTACCAACACGTTGGCGTGAACCCGTTAAGCGGTTAAATAGCGTGGTTTTACCACTATTGGGATTACCTACCAGACCAATCTTCATGCGACCTCTCCCAACTCAAGTGTTGCTATCTCTTTGGCACGCAGTGATAACAGAAAACCTTTGACTTCAATTTCAATCGGATCACCCAATGGCGCTTTACGCACCACACGGAAAACTGCCCCGGGAGTTAGCCCCATTGCCAATAACTTATGACGACAGTTGCAGCGACATACGGGTTTAATACTGATAATTCGATAGGCCTGCCCGACACATATATCCATAGCTGCAGAAATTTTTCTTCTTCTTAGCATCGGCATCTACCTCTGACTCACTGTTTAACGCTGTTTATAGTAGCAAGCCAGCGGCTGGAATGCAATCGTCTATTGAGCTGTCTTGCCGCCACTAAGCAGGCAGGCAGCCATGACTCTATCTTCTTTGGCAAGTGCTTGGACCGCATGCAGGCTGACACCGCTCCAAATAACACTCACCTCATGCGCTAATACTTTTGGATAACCACTAACATTGGTAATAACCACCCCATTTGCTAGTGTCAACGTGGTATCATAGCGACTGCCAGCAACATTCCCCCCCTCTGCCAGCGCCATATCGACAATGACACAGCCCGACTTCATTGTCTGTAACATCCCGGTAGAGATCAACAACGGCGCCCGCTCCCCAGCATGCCTAGCACTGCTAATGACAATATCAGCATCAGCAAGTAACGGAGCGATCATCTGTTGCTGTAGCTCAACTGAAGCTTGACGATCAAGCCATACAGCGCTACTCCCTGCCTGTTTCAGTGTTGCCAGCTGTTGCGAATCGGTCAACACCACTGTCGGCCGTTGTCCCTGCTTTAACGCTTCGGCCCAAGCAGCACGACCAACAACACCAAAGCCAATAATCACAACCGATTT
The DNA here is from genome assembly GCA_028282395.1 of Gammaproteobacteria bacterium. The sequence continues at coordinate 10,397 of JANQHY010000283.1, read as the reverse complement.
CACTGTCAAGGTGCTTCTCTTAATGGCATCAATGAATGCTAGGCGTCCAGCAATATCACTCATTGGAGTAAGAATATTCAATGGATGGTCGGCAGGCAATTTCAACTGATCCAAACTATAAGCAGCTATGCGCGCTTGCTGATATTCAGCAACATGTGTCGATTCGCGCACTAAAGGCGATAATGCCCCAATCATAATAGTGCCAGGCGCCATAGCTTGCATCTCTAACTGTTCACGCACTCGTTGTGGCCGTTTAACGCGCACGACACAATTGATGCCTTGAAATAGTGCATGATAAGATGATAATGACTCTTCATCAGCTAATGTCCTAATCATAGCACCAGACTGTTGATACGCATGATTGGAAAAACCAGCGGCCACTCCAGCATCCGCTTCAACATAAACTTTATGCCCATCGTCACAGAGTTTCGCCACATCATCAGGAATCAATCCTACTCTTTGCTCACTTTCGCGATTCTCTTTAACAACTAAAATAGTAAATTTCATCGCTCGCACGCTTAATCAATATCAGTTAAAAAGAAAGTTTTAATATTAGCATAAGCTAATCGATCCTGACGTAAAAACATATGCGAGCCATTAAAAAATGTTAAACGACTATTGGGAATAGCATTAAAAAGCGCCAATTGATTTTCAAGGGGGGCACAAGCATCAAAACGACCAGCACAAATGTAGGTTGGCAGCATAAGTTGGTGAAGACGGGTATAAGTATTATGCTGTTTACGTGCATGAATTTGCCGTCGACTATTTATTTTGTAATCCGGATTTGCTGCAGCAAATTGCATTGACTCTTTATAAGCGTTGTACTGCTGCTGATATAATGCCGGCTCATGCTGCTGCCATAATGGATCCTGCGCACGTTTATCACACTTCTCTACCCAGAAAGCGGCGCGTTCCTCAATAGACATTGCAGACAGATCATGTTGATGAAAAGGGTAAGAAGAGCCACCTTCGCCGCCTGAACTTGTTGCCGCCAACGCCAGCTTAGTAAAATATTGCGGATAATCAAGTGCAACCTGTTGCGCCACCATTCCACCAAACGATTCACCTAAACAGTAACAGTGTTGCCAATCTAATGCATCGAGCAAACGTTTCACATCGTCACTATAGGTCTTCATCGTAATCTCTTCATCAGGCGAATTGGATTGACCAATTCCGCGCGGATCAAAACTCAATACCTCAAAATGGTCAACCAATTTAGTAGAAAAAATAGTATCACTACGCCGTAGATCACTCGCGGTTCCAGGAATAAATAGTAGTTTTTCACCTGAGCCGGCAATACGATAATGCAATCGTAATTTATCAAAATGTAAAACAGGCATTACTTCCCTCGATAGGCTTTTATTAAATCTTAGTCGATCCAACATCCTGCGTCAACGCAAAATATTACTAGACGCTTAAAATAAACATTGCTAAAATTCTACTACGGTATGGAATGATGGAATATTAAAAAAGGAGTTATTAACTATGTTTATGTTCGAACAGGAACAAGAAAATCCACTGGAAATACAGCATTTAAATGGACATCAATTGATCTTAAGACAACTATCTAAAAAGAAGAATCTATTACACACAACACTTAGCAGTTTGCCGCCCACACTCTGTTATCTTGCCAGTGATGACAACCAACCTGACAGTAGCAGCAATTATCTCCTTAAAACCTATTATTCCATATTACTATCATCAGTGGTTCATCGTTACTTTTTTAAACAAGTTCACGATGACTTAATGAATGCTATCACTGGTTTTTTATTAACAGCGGGCTATATTGAACTTTTCTCCAATCACATCGCCAGTGGCCTTTTAATCATTTTTATTGCAATAAGAGTAAATCGCTTTGCTAATGCACGAGAACATCATATCATTCCAGAAGAAAACTTTAATCCGCGGCTAATACTCGAAGGTGTGATGCTATTCGCCTATACCCTCACTTGCGCTAAATATACTAACAATAAGATATTTAGACAGCATGAACAGCTTGATGAGCTCAACTTGGAACAGGATATGAATGGAATATATAGTAATAGTAATGGCATAGTACATTTTCCTGAGCAACAAATCGACTACAGTGATGATGCAAGCCAAGATCACTACCACTTAGAAAATAATAAAGGCCCTACTTAAATACGACTATAATTGATGGCGGCGATCGTAGCTGGTAAAACCGATTAATGCGCTTTCATCAAGATCGCGCGTTAATGCCATCACTTTACATACCTCACCCATCTCTCCTGGCAACAGCAATTTACGCAATGCTTTCGCAACCGCCGGATCCGATAATTCAACCTCCATCTGCGCTAAACCACAATTAAAAAGAAAAGCTGCCTGATGGGTAAATCCTGCCACCATTAAATCGATTGCCGCAGCACTCTGCGCCACTAAGGTAAAATCAACATGTGCCGTAATATCCTGTAAGCCGACTAAAACTAATGGATCATCATGACAGCGATGTTTATAATAACAGGCCAAGGTACCAGTGCGTCGATCGGGATGGTAGTAATCTCGACGCGGATAACCATAATCACTTAATAGTATCGCCCCCGTTGACAGACAATCACTCAAACTGGCAATCCACGCTGGCAACTGTGGTGAAAATTCAAAAAAAGCGCCTTCATGCTGCTGACACCATGCTTCATCTGCCAATGGCAAATAATGCTGCGCGGCCTTTTTCACGGCTTGCATTGGTTCGGCAAACTGCCAAACAAACTCTCCGCTGTCTGCCGTAGCAATAAATCCCTGCTGTAATGTACCCTGATAAAGGGTTAAGCGCTCAACCACCAAAGCATCCATCACCTCATTAGCAACAATCACACCTGACAATGGTGTATTCGGCAAACGATCAAGCCACTCAATCCGTTCAATCCATTGTGGGCACTGTTGTTGCAGGTAATCCTGCTGGCGCGCACGCAGACTCGCACTGACTTCAAGAATTTGATAACGTTCTGGTAGCTGACCAAGTTCAGCTAGCGCCGTGAGCAGCTGCGCCGCCATGCGACCCGAGCCACTGCCTAACTCTAAAATTGTCAAATCCTTACTATCAATACCCTGTGCCAGCAGTGTTTGAAAAATTTTCTGACACTGGTGCGCTAGGCAACGTGCAAAGAGTGGTGACAGCTCCGGCGCGGTAACAAAATCCCCCTGCGGCCCCAGTTTCTCTGTGCCTGAATCATAGTAGCCCCAACGTGGCGCGTAAAGTGCCTGCTGCATAAACTGGCTAAAGGCAATTTTACCCCCTGCTGCTACAATTGCCGCATGAATAATTTGCCGCAACGCCTCACTATGTTGACGTTCACTTGCTGTTGGTGCTGGCAACTGTTGTACTGATTGAACTGCTTTTTGTTTCATACTGTCTGGGACAAAGACTCATTTATCTGGCTGCAACGGTAACGCAATTTTTTTGCTGTCGCAAGCATCAATTGATTGCCGACGCCACCACCCTCATGCTATGATCGCATCATGACTAATGAAGAGATTAAAAATTTAATTGCTGAACAGCTCCCCGATGCCAAAATTAGCGTTGAGGGTAGTGACTGTGGACTCTGCGTCACCGTCATTAGTGAGCAATTCACTGGACTCAATCAAGTGAAACGGCAGCAGATGATCTATCGTTCCCTTAGCGACCACATTACCAGTGGCGCACTGCACGCGGTGACACTCAAAACACTCACTGCCGTTGAAGCCAACCAACAAGTGTGATGAACAGCGATGGGCAGCATTACCATTCAAGGAGGAACACCACTACGCGGCACTGTCCAGGTCAGTGGCGCTAAGAACAGTGTTCTGCCAATTATGACTGCCACCTTACTTGCTGAAGAGGCAGTAACACTAAACAATGTTCCGCAGCTACGTGACGTCAACACCCTGATTGAGCTACTTAGCTGGCTGGGGCTACAATGCCACTGGCAAAATAACAATACCCTCCAGCTATTACCCGCTAATCCAGCGCACTACTCAGTTCCTTATCCGCTGATGCGCACTATGCGCGCCTCGATTCTCGTTCTTGGTCCACTGCTCAGCCGCTATGGCCAAGCACTAATCTCACTACCAGGAGGCTGTGCTCTCGGCCAACGTCCAATTGATATCCACTTGGATGGACTGCGTGCAATGGGGGCAGAGATTCATCTTGATGATGACAATACCCTCCATGCGACAGCTGAACAGGGGCTACATGGTGCAGAGATCACCATGCCTGTGGTGACTGTCACCGGCACCGAAAACCTGATGCTTGCAGCAACACTCGCCCAAGGCACCACTATCCTCAATAATGCAGCACGCGAACCGGAGATTGTCGATCTAGCAAATTTTCTCAATCAACTTGGCGCAAAAATTTCTGCTGCCGGCAGTAGCACCATTACCATCGAAGGCGTCAAAAAACTTCATGGTGGCCAGTATCATATTATGCCGGATCGGCTTGAAGCCGCCACCTGGCTTAGTGCCGCTATGGTAACCGCGGGCAATATCACTGTTGAAGCGGTAGAGCCAAACCACCTCGAAACACTGGTAGAAAAATTAATTGAAGCTGGCGCCACCGTAAATGTTAAGAAAAATTCAATCTCACTGAATATGATTGGTCGCCGCCCGCGCGCTGTTGATTTCACCACGGCACCCTATCCCGGCTTTGCCACTGATATGCAACCACTCTTTGTAACCGTGAATGCCGTTGCACAAGGAGAGAGCCACATTGTTGAAACCCTGTTTGAAAATCGCTTTCTTTATGTCCCTGAACTGATTCGCATGGGCGCTGATATGGTACTTAATGGCCAGCGTGTTCACTGCCGCGGTGTTGAGCAACTGACTGCCGCAACGGTTATGGCAACCGATTTACGCGCCGCTGCCAGTTTAATGATTGCCGCTTTGGCCGCCAAAGGGCAAACGACTATTCACTGTATCGACCATATTGATAGAGGGTATGCTAATATTGAAACAAAACTAGCCAAACTTGGTGTCAGCGCAAAGCGATCAAGCGAGATGGCTTGATCAAACAGGAATAATGAAAACTTTTATATAAATTTAACGGAGTGTATCATGGTAGAAAGAGCACAATTAGTCAGCTACCTGAATGAACTACTAGCAGTCGAAAAATTTTCTGATTATTGCCCCAATGGTTTACAGGTTGAGGGTAAAAAAACGATAAAAAAAATTATCTCCGCTGTTAGTGCCGGACAGGATCTGCTCGACCAAGCCGTCGAACAACAGGCCGATGCGATTCTGGTTCATCATGGTTATTTCTGGCGTGGTGAAGCAGAAGTTATTTGCGATATGAAAAAAAGGCGCCTTGCTACCCTACTCAAACATGATATTAATCTTTTCGCCTATCATCTACCACTCGATGCTCACACCATTTATGGTAATAATGTGCAACTTGCCAAACTACTTGATATTACTATTAGCGCCAACTTCACCCTGATGGGACTAGAAAATATGGGTTGGATCGGTCAGCTGGCACAACCGCTTGACCAGCAAACACTTAGCGATCACATTGGCAATAAATTACAACGTGCACCATTATGGATTGACGGTGGCAAAAAGAAAATCGAAACCCTTGCCTGGTGTAGTGGTGGCGCACAAGACGGTATTGTTACTGCTGCTGCACAAGGCGCGGATGCCTACCTTAGCGGTGAAATATCTGAACGCACTTTTTACCAAGCAAAAGAGTTACAGATTCACTATATTGCCGCTGGCCATCATGCGACAGAACGCGGCGGCGTCATTGCATTGGGAAATCACCTTGCCGATAAATTTGACCTACACCACCAATTTATTGATAGTGATAATCCGGTATAATCGCTTTCGGTACGTCGAACTGTTCTGGGTAATCAACTCTAGTTAAATAGAGGCCATGCGCCGGGGCCGTAGCACCGGCAGCTCGGCGATCTCTACCTTGCAATACTTCCTCAACCCATTCAACCGACTGTTTGCCACAACCAACGGCTATTAACGTGCCAACAATATTACGCACCATGTGATGCAGGAAAGCATTGGCGCTTATATCAATAATAATCCAGTGGTCACGGCGCTCAATCGTTAATGACTCAACTCGTCGTATTGGTGATTTTGCCTGACATTCACTGGCACGAAAAGCACTAAAGTCATGCTCACCAGGCAAATAGCGACTTGCCTGTAGCATACGTGCCTCAGCTAATGGTCGAGTAATCCATGTTGCGCGCTGCGCATGAATAGCTGGACGACCATGGTAATTATGAATGAGGTAACGATAATGACGTTTTCGTGCGGAAAAGCGCGCGTGAAAATCCTCTGCGACCTGATGCACCCACTGAACTGACACATCACTAGGTAAATTACTATTTGCGCCTAACATCCAGCTATGTATTGGCCTAACAACCGTCGTATCAAAATGGATCACCTGACCCCAGGCATGCACACCTTTATCAGTACGCCCAGCACAAACAACTTCAATTTCATCATCGGCAACACGACTCAGCGCCTCGACAACCTGCTGTTCGACTGTGCGAATACCGCTCTCCTGAGCTTGCCAGCCATGAAACGCGCTACCGTCATATTCAACACCTAATGCAATTCTCATTCTTGACCAAACACTAGGTGTCTTCACGCTGTTGTAACTTTTCCAGGTAGGCTTTTGCAGCACGCTGCTGAGCGTCACTACCCTCCTTCAGCACCTCTTGCAGCAACTGCTGGGCCTCTCTGCTATCGCCGGTATCACTATAGACACGAGCCAGATTAAGTTTGGCTGCAACCGTATCACCACCTCCGGTCAATGAAGCAATATCCTCACGACGTGCACCACGACCACGCGACTGTTTTTGTGCGTTGGCATCATAGGAGACAGCAATCGATTGCGCTGGCTGGCGTCGTTTTGGTTTAAATGGTTTATGTTCCTGATCTGCTGTAACCTGTGGCTGTGATGGCGGCACTTCTGCAACATCTACATCACTCTGTTCTGCTGCTTGATCTGGTTCCGCCTGTATTATTTCTTCTTCTTGGCTCTGCTCTTGCACTGAAGGGCTTTCTTCCGTAACTGGCACCGCTTCCTCTTCTTGACTCTGCTCTTGTGCTGGATAGTCTTCTTCCCTAACTAGCTCTGGCGCCTCTGCCTCTGCTGGTTTATTGACTAATAACTCGTCATCTGTTGGCTCAACAGATGTTGGTGTCGGGGCGTCAGAGATATGCGTCGGTGCTGATAATGGCTCTTCTATAGAAGACGGTGTGACCTCTTCTAATGCTGGCACCATTTCACTACTGTGACTACCAACTTCCATAGATAAATTATCATCCTCTACGACAGTCGCTGGCTCTTCAAATCGATTTTCAGCAACAGCTGCTGTTTCCTGATTTGCCTGTTGCTCTGACCTCTCGTCTTTTTGCGTTTGCGCTGGCTCTTGTTGCGCATCTACGACTGTCTCTTCTGACTCTGGCTGTTCGGACTTCTCTTTCTCCTGCGCAACAGAAGGTGACGTGGTGTCAGCCCTACGCACTCTACGTTTACGTTTAACTTTCCTCGTCACCGAGGTTCCAGTCATCGCCAGGGCTAGTGCAGCAATCACCATACCTAAGACAATCCACTCGTCCGGCGTCATAAAGCCCACCCAACCTTTAAGTGTATGACCAACGCTCTGCAACCATGCCAAAAAACCATTCATATCTCACCTCTATACCCACTGCCAACGCCAACCACTGCGCCAAAGCTACTATCATCTATTTGCTAACCAGCTTTAGATATCCTGCCTATATACTAGTACAAAACTTTACCATTCATTCCTTTACCAAGCAATATACCGGCTGCGCACTCCCCCCTAAGCGTGAGAGGGGAAAATAGCACTCGCTTGTCATTGCAAGCACAGGGAAGCAATCCAGTTCTGACATCACTACCAGCACTAGGGAAAATCAAAATTTATTAAAGCTGAATAACCTTCATAACGGCCATCCCCTCATGCACATTGCTACTATCAATATGGGTAATCGCAATACAGCGCTGTGCGTGGGAAACAGTGGTACAGCTCAATTCACTGCAATGGTTAAAATCATCAAGTGTAGATAGCTTGCTTGGGTTACTAATTTTCATCAATGCTTCATTAGCTGCAACGGGCTCGCCCAACGGCGCTACTTCAACAATTAGACCACCTGTCGGTGCATATAACGTAACAAAATTATCCAATGTGGCAATGGTTGTTCGATTTTGCTCAAGCGTTTTTGCTTCACAAATACCAGTATGATTAAAATAACTAAGCAGTGCGGCAACATGATTTTCCGCAGCATGTTGATCAATCATCTCCTGATGACCCAACTCAACAGTAAATGCTTCGATAGGTGGACGATCAATAGGCTGTTCAGTATGAAGTCTATTAAATGCTTGGGTTAATTGCCACCATGGACAAAATATCGCCTCATCTAATGCGCCGGCAAAGTGAGGCGGAATAGTAATCACATAAGGAAAATTTAGTTTCACTGCAGAGGCTTCTGCATAGCTAGCACTATAAACATGCGGCCGTGATTGTGTATCACAATGTAGATCTAAAACAATATCTGCTTGGCAAGCGAGCTGCTGTAACTGTAGATTTAATTTTTTCTCATACGCCTGCGGCTGTTGTAACAATGATTCAATCTCTTCCAGCAAACGTTTTTTAAATCGTGGAACCAGTGCAACAAAATCGTGTTCTGCATACTGTTTAACAAAATTATCAACGTCAAGGATTGGTGCTAAATCAGCATAGTTACGATTCCAATTAGCGCCAGTAACTGGATCAAAACGACCACATGTTGTTTCAACCATTTTATTATTCGCACCATAAGGATTTGCTAATGGCACAATGGTCACATCACCTTTCGGTGCTTGACGCGAAAAAAATTCAATCAGTTTTAGCGCAACCCAATAGCCCTGTGTTTCAGCGCCATGAATCGCTGCCTGTAAGTAAAGTGATGGTGCCCCCGCTTCACTACCACGAAAATGGTAATACGGAATAGTTAACCTATCACCACTACTTAACTGCCGGGTAATGATCTGTTGCTTCTCAACCATAGTTACCTCCTACAGCAACCAACTACTAGCTGGTTGTACCTGCCTAACCATTTTAATACGTTGCTGCTCAATCACCGCCTCACCAGCAATCGCATGGCAAAGAAAAAACGGCATACTCTCGGTAAAACCGTAAGCGCCCGCCTGCTGAAAAACCAATGCATCGCCAACATCGGTATCCTCTGGTAATTGATATTCACCTAAACAATCAAGCGCAGTACAGAGTGGACCGTGAACAGAGAATGTCTGTGATGGCTGTTGAGATTCGTCAGTTGGTCGCAGCCGTGTTACTGGAAATGATGAGCTGACGAGTGCTGGACGCGCAATGTGATTAATACCACCATCTAGTACTAACATCGTTTTGCCATAAACGGTTTTGCGATCGACAACATTCGCAACATAGTAACCATAAGGCCCAACAACATAACGACCCAATTCAAGCCAGAGTTTGATCGACTCTGTCTGCTGCATGGTATCAAGTTGCGTCGCAACTTCCTGCCATAATAGTGGCGACTGCTGCTGATAGGGAATTCCTAAACCACCACCAACATCTAAAACAGAAAAATCACGGCTGACCTGTCGACATAATTGTAGTGTGCGCTGCCAAATGTCAGCTAACCGTTGTGCAGATAATATATTGCCCCACTGAAAAACATGAAATCCTAATAAAGGCAACGTCATGTTTTTAACTAATCGCTTTGCTGTTGGTAGATCCATACCAAAAGGGGTGATATCACTACCGCCTAATACACTGCGCTGCTTATCATCCCACTGCAACTGCAGCCGCAATAGAACTTGTGGCTGATAACCTGCCGTTGCTGCAAGCGTTTGCAAAAGTGTTAATTGTCTCTCACTCTCAATAACAAACGTTCCCACTCGATGCGCTAGGCCCATTGCCAAAAAGCGTTCACTCTTTGCTGGGCCAGTCATTAAAATATCTGCGCCAGCAATCCCGAGATTAATTAACTGCTGCAGTTCCCCCTCACTGGCGACATCAAAACGAAAATGCTCCTGCTGTAATAATTTTACTATCGCTGCGAATGGGTTAGCTTTACAAGCATACCACAATGTTAAATTACTCTGCTGCAACATCTGTATATGGGTCTGCAAACTATCGAGATCGTAAATAAAAAACGGCCCGTCAGTCAGGAACTGTTTAATTGTGTCACGCCATGGTTGCAATGCCATTGTCACTAGCGTAACGCCTCCTCTAATTGCACAGATACTTCGGTTTTATCATCGCGATATTTAACAATCACCGCACAATTCAACGATAACCCTTGCTGCCGTCCCCAACTATCAGCAGCCATCGGCCGCGTCCCTGGCACAACTACAGCCCCAGCAGGAATCTCTCCTTTTAGCAGCTGCTCATTAACAGCATCATAAA
>JANQHY010000191.1 GCA_028282395.1 Gammaproteobacteria bacterium | reverse complement strand
ACCTGCAGTAATACCAACAACTGCAACAAATACCGCCAAACCAAAATCACGCAGAAAATTTGATGCGCCAACAGGAAGATTACCAAAACGTGGATGGCGTGAACGTAACCAACCAAAAACTAAACCTGAAAGCAAACAACCGCCTCCAGTTCCCATAGAGATTGACACACCAAAAATACGCACGGTTACCATGCCAAGCAACACACCCAGCGCCATTCCCAATGCAAAAGTGATAAAATCGGTAAGCTTTGCCGAAGAGACAACATGACCCAATTTACGTGCAACCCTATCAAGATCGGTCGGCCTACCAACCAACTTGACCTCATCGCCACGCCGCAACGTTAACCCCATATCGGCTTTCATCTCTTCACCGAGACGCGATACCGTATTGACAAACAGACCATAATGATCTTTATCGGCTGTCGCGGCATAACATTCAGCAATGGTTTTACCATCCGCCTCTTTACGCGTCAGAATAATATTGCGCTCCTCCTGGGTAAGTTGCAACATCTCTGGCTTAGAGATCTCTTTGGCAAAAAGGGGATGTGCTTTAGAAAAATTAGCACTTCTGGTTGTCAGTGCGACAATATCGCCCGCCTGTAAACATGTTGTTGGCTCAACCTCTACTGCCTGTTTATCTCTCACCAGTGCTTCAATCGCTATGCGCTCAGGACCATCAAAAATCTCGGCAGCACTCTGGCCCACTACTGGGGAGTCCGTAACAATCTCATAAACACGGGTCTCGATAGCAGGAATCGCTTGAAACTGGCCTGGCTCAAGCTCAACTGGCCGCCCCCCTGCCATGGCTTTGGCCAGTTTTTTGGCCTCTTTCCGAATATCCCATCTCATTAATGCTGGAATAATTGCCGTTAACATCAGAATTGGGCCAAATGAACCAAAAATGTAACAGACCGCGTAGCCGACTGCGACATTACTCTGCATCGCCTGAGTAATATGGCTTGATAGCCCAAGGCGAGCAATCGCATCACCAGCGGTACCAATCATCGCTGACTGTGTTAACCCTCCGGCAGCAAGCCCAGCAGCGGTACCACGATCAAGATGAAACCACCAGGCAAACAACAACACACAAAGCAGGCCAAGCACACAAGTAATGGTGGCCGAAAGAAGCTGTATACCAGTCTCACGATTCAAGGAACGAAAAAACTGTGGTCCACCCTGGTAACCGACTGCATAGATAAATAGCGCAAAAAAGATAGTGCCAATTGCCTCAGGCATTTTAATACCAATTTGGCCAATCACAACCCCCATAATCAGTGAGCCAGCGATACCGCCAAGAACAAAGGTTTTAATACGAAATTTACCGACAAAATAGCCTAGAGCAATGGTAATAAAGAGAATTAATAGTGGTGAAGTAGTCAAAATATGCCGAAGTTCATGCATTGGGCTGAATCCCCTGGTTGCTTTTCATACGCGAGGATTATACGCTATCTCTTACAACATGTACAGATTTCAACTAGCATGGAAAACGAGCGGATGTGCCTTATAACTGAGCGGGAGTACCCAAAGAGCTGGAGATGTGGAGAATAAAATTTGCTTAGCTTAGCCAGGCTAACGCTAAATTGGCCTAAATAGTCTTAACTTCTTGATTGTAAGTTGAATCGATGAACTCATCGTCGTCTGCATGATCTCTTCTAGTCCGGCCATAGCAACAGACATCCAATAACTGATCAGCGCCCCATCTGAGCCAACTGCCGCCGTACGCCCACCATCCATTATTACTTCCTGATGCTACTGCAGTATTACTCTTTCCATTAGAAGACTGTTTTATATGAGCGTCATGATTATTACCATTACTACCAAGAAATTGCTGCATATGTTGAGTAGTATTACGTGACACGTTTTGTTGCGTGACAATCTCATTCTCATTGATCACATCATCCTGTTTTTCTTTAACTATCTGCTGCTGTGGTTCGATAGTAATAACCACGTGATCTTTTTTCTCTTTATTCTGCTCAACTATCATCTCCGCCTCATCATCCACTGGAGAATCTTCTAACTTATTACAATTTATCGCCATGATGAGTCTATCTATCACGCCATATTTGGTTACTCCCCCTTTACGGTCACCATTTGCCTCATCAATCGCATTAATTGAATCTTGCAACTTCTTGCACTGTACTGGTGAGCGGTCTTTACCAAATTCATTATTGCTATATTTTATCAGTTCATTAAGATCTTCCTCTTTAAAATTCTCATTTACCTGGCTCTCATCAAACCCACCTTTACTATTAATAATCAGACCTAATCTATAACCTATGGAGGATGCTCTATTTTCAGTAATAGCAATCTCAATCTCTGCATCATTAAGGTAGTCTCGATTGATCTCCTCTGGCTCTGATTCAAAAGAACGCTTTAAATCACTCACTGCACTATCAAGACTTTTACCACCTGATAAAAAACTGAAGATACTGGGAATCCACGAGAAAAAAGACCAAAACCCGCCACTACTCTTACTAGTAGAAGAGCTTTTCAAGCTATTTCCATCGTCAATCACAACTTGCATACTATCAAGATCATCATCTTCATAACGACTACTTCTTCCATCCTCAATCATGTGCTCATCTGGGCTAGTAATAGAATTATTAGTTATTACAGAAGCTTTACGCTTTGTAACACTCCTCTTTTTAGAATATAATCTACCCGACTTTCCACTTAAGTTAATAGTTTTTTTATTAGTTTCAACCCCCGAAATAGTATTGCGGGGCAATGGCTTATGTGAAACTTCTCGCTTAGCAGTTTTATTTACTGTGACATCTTCGGCGTTATTCACGTTCTGCTGCGATGGGTCAACTATTCGACTAATACCATCATCAAACAAGCTATTTTCCTGGCCTTTGTTAGTTTTCTTCTTCGGCAATAGATCTTCAGATATATGAAGCTCTTCATCAGGTTCGGCATTACGTACAATATTAAGTTTCATACCAAATTTTAAAATTAGTTTATTGTCTACATCATTTGCCTTATCCCTCATTATCCCATAAGCTTCCACTAGCTCTTCGTCAAAATTTTCGTCTCGCTGTTTTAATGCTTCTTCAGTATGAAAAGCATTAACATTACCTAAACAATATAAAGATCCTCTTTTAACTTTTTCTGCAATGACTTCAATATCGCTTTTTATCTCGTCAATAATGGTATCACCATCATGCTTTTTCTCTATCTGCTCAAGCATGAAAACATAGAGTTGACACTGCTTCTTTACTATCTCCTTCCACATCGCTGCTTTTGCAGAAGTTTTACTTATCTTCTTAGCAATTAAATCGTTTTTTACCTTCTGAAGATCTTTATTTATATTATCAAGAAGCATCAACATTTTATCGTTAGAAACAGGCTCACCATTTTTAAAAGCATTCAACATCTCATCAAGATCATGAATATGCTGCCTACTTCTCATAGCAAGCGAAATGGCTTGAATATAAGCATTAGGTTTCTGCAGAATTTTGTTATTCGTCACTTCAGCGCTAACAAATCTAGAAATTTGATCAGTGACCGCCTTAAATTGATCATGCCATTCTGGAAAAGTATAATCTTTTTCCACGTTAGTGTTATCTAATGGTTTGTAATAGTATTCCTCTATCTTATCTAAATCACAAAAAAGTTGATTAGCAACTGGACGAAGGTCCAAAGCCCATTTGGCTCCCCATCCCCACTCTTTATGCTTTTGAAAAGTTTGTAAGAAAATCTGTAAGTTTTGAAAACTCGAAGTAAGTAATTGCTGTATATCAGATGACGATTGTTCCTTAATATAGTCATTGAACAACTTAAGCTCGGTAGATATCTCCTTATAACGTTTTTCATCAAACTGATTTTTCTTGCCATACCAAGATTCTATTAACACATACATAATTCATACCCTGCTTGATACCCATCTATTACAATCATCAAATTACAAAAATAAAAGCTGTGTTGAGTGTTTCTATTTTTATCTATTTGAAGGAATATTATACACCCTAGTGCAAATATTTTACTCAAATCAAGGAACGATTTAGTGAATTTATCATGTAATCAATAGAATATAATCGGCGACCACATGAATATTAACAATTATAATCAATAACTTAAATTTAAATTTAGTGGAACGAAAATTTAAACAAAATTAGGGCTTGACAATACTTTTGTAACGTTGTAACATTACAAAATATCTAACAACTCGATACGGACAGGTAATTATGTTTGACCGACTGACACTGGCGCGTTTCTGTGAACTCGCCAAACAACACAAGCGCATTGCGCTGCACCGTGAGATTCCCGGCGACCGGCTTACGCCGATTAATAGCTATCTTGCCCTCAAAGTCGATGGCAAAGGTGCATCACTGCTTGAATCAAGCCCAAAAAGTAAGCCGAGTGAGCGCTACTCCTACCTCTATTTCAACCCTGCTGTTGAAATCAAAGCTTTTGCCGACAAAGTAATTGTCAGCAGTGCAGGAGAATCTCAACAACTTAACAGCGATCCATTTGAGCTACTACGTGACTATCAGAAAAAGTTTGCTACTCACAGTGACCACCCTTTA
>JANQHY010000187.1 GCA_028282395.1 Gammaproteobacteria bacterium | reverse complement strand
CCATCGTTTCCGCTCGACTTGCATGTGTTAAGCGTGCCGCCAGCGTTCAATCTGAGCCAGAATCAAACTCTTCAAAAAAACCGAATCCTATCGTTAGATAGGACAAAGTCTGTTTTTTGCAAAATGCACCGAAATGCACTCTGCGTTTGGATATAACATTCAGTACGAACGCCCACAACTATTACTTAGCCCAACTTGTTAAAGATCAACTTTTCGTCTGTGTCTCCGGAGGAGAGAATTGGCATTCTACAGCTTTTTAAGCGCTTGGCAACACTTTATTTTAAAAAAATTAATTTTTTTTCTCAGATTGCTTTTTTTATGGATTAAATGTATATTTTTCATATAATTAACTATCTTTAGGTTTTTTACCCACATAAGTGTTTATTCATCATTTCATGCTTAGTTTCTAACCAGTGTACAAAGCAAGAACATTTGCACCTCTAAATTAGCACACTTTTCTTATCACTCTTCTCCTACCTATCAACCCTATTTTGCTTATGTTATGATTTTGCTCACATTGAATTCAAATAAAAAAATAACGTAGGGGTAGGGCAAAAATAGGACATGACTAAAAAGATGTCACAAGCAGATGACTGCACTGTAGATAATGCACAACAAGAAAAAGTGCCGGTCAAGGATAATACCTCGCCAGCACTAAATTTACTGCGCTACTGGCGCAACTCCTTAGCAGATATAGAGCGACTAGGATTAAGTCATCGCGAGATGAGTAATGGCAAATGCTTTGCCACAGAGATATTTCAGAAAAATCAGCTACCACAACAGGAAATTGAACCCTTTTTTATTGAAGCAGACAAAGCGCTGCGAGCAAAACAGCGCCGCAGCAAAAAGAGGAAGGAAGAAGAGGAAGCGTTACGTGTCACCACCTTACAGGTTATCATCGCCCCTTATACAGCAGTAAAAAAGCGTGAACATGGCGAAAAGACCTATTATGACAAAGACAGCTCCACTCTCCACCCCTTATGGATCATGGCTACTCTTAATCGTGACAACTGTCAACTCAGTGCAAAAGAGGATGCACTATTGCCATGGATAGAACGTAACTGTTTAACCCCTAATGAAGCGACCATTGGCTACCCGATTATCGGTGATGTTAACCAGGTTGATACCTTCTATGCTAAAAACAGACAGCGCAACTCCGATAGTGAAGAACTGACTTGGGAAAAGCTCTATGATATTGCCAACCACTTATTCCAAACTATAACTGGCAAAAATAGTGAAGATATTTTTGACAACCAACACTATGCTCTCAATCATTATGGCTATATTTTACCAGTGACTGACACCCAAGGTAGCGCACAAAATATTATTAAAACTTATGATAAATACCTTTTTAGGCAAAATAGAAAGTCGAAAAACAAAAAAAACCTTCCGCCCCTGCTAGATAGATTTTGTCAGCTGACATCAATGCAAACTCATGCAGATAAAAGCGCAAGAGAGTTATATCGCCTAAACCAGCACCATCTTGGTCAGATGTCGGCGGCCTATCCCTTGTCACCATCACAACGCTTAAGCTTAAATTATTTCAGTGATCCAAGTAGTGACAACCAATTATTCACTATCCATGGCCCACCTGGGACAGGCAAAACCACGCTATTAATGAGTGTTATTGCTTCAGCATGGATAGAGAGTGTTCTCAAACAGACAGCACCGCCAATTATTGTTGCAGCCTCAACCAACAATCTTGCCATTCAAAACATCCTCGATAGATTTAATCAGGTAGGTGATGAGAAGGAGCGGTTTTATCAGCGCTGGCTGCCTAACTTCAACCATTTTGGCCTCTATCTATGCCCGGCCAACCGCACTCGTGATGCTGAAGAGAAAGGCTACATATACTACCGACCATACAACAAGCCCTGTTCTCTGGACACATACTATAGCCCTGACTACCTAGATAGTGCAGAACGTTTTTATCTAAAGCAGTTTAACGACCATTTTGATAAACAAGAGACTGACCTTAAAACATGTAAACAGTTTCTTTTCGACAAAATAACGGTAAAACATCAGCTGCTCACCAAGGCGCTAACAGAAGCAGAAGCATACGCGCAAACAATAAAACAGCTCAACGAAGAGTATGGCAGCCCCGAGACAGTATTGATGCGCTGCACTGAAATTGCAGCAGCACAAGAAGTACTCGATGACAAAATAGCTACATTAAAGCAGCTTGAGAAAAGTTGGCTTGACTATAAATTAAATGCGTTAAAATGGCTAATACCGTTCTCCTGGCTACCATCTGTGCGCACCAGATTACGCGATAAAACCAAATTATTCTTTTTACATCAGGATGAAATTCTCCCTGATATAACAGAGCAGCGGCATAACCCGGAATTTGCTATCAGCAAAAATCTCGACAACTATCAACGAAAGCAGCAAACATTAAAAAAGGAGCTGGAAAAGTTAACTGCCGTAAAATCGCAGTACCAACAATTAGAAAAAACACATCAAGCATTGAAAGAGCAATTAGGCTTTGATTGCACCCATGACAATCTGGTTGACTACACAGCCACTGATAATTTACATGCTAAATTGGATATGACACTACGTTATGAGCTATTTTTCCTGGCTGTCCACTATTGGGAAGCGCGCTGGCTACTCGAAAGTAGTCAGGCAAATAGTTTGGGTTATAATAGAACAGGGAGAAAAGCCTACTGGTCGATTCAGGCAATGTTAGTACCCTGCCTAGTCACCACCCTCCACTCTGGCCCGAGCTTTTTTAGTTATCTGGGCGCCTCAAAAGAGTTTGAAACCGCAGAAAATTTCATCGACCTGTTGATTGTCGATGAAGCGGGGCAAACTATGGCTGCAGTTGCTGGGGCAATGATCTCAACAGCAAAAAGAGCATTATTCGTTGGTGATAGCAAACAGATTGAACCGATTTTTAAATTAACAGAGAGCATCGATCTGGCTAATGCAAAGAAATTTCATCTTTGTGATGATGCCGAGGGTTATGATGCCCTGCAAGAGGCCGGCATTCTGTGCTCTGGTGATCAACGTACCATGCACGCCTACAGCAATCTTGTCCTGCTTGGTCAGCGCGCAGCAAAGTACCACCTTAACAACCACACTGCGCCAGGGATGTTACTCACTGAACATCGCCGCTGCGCCAAAGAGATCATTAGTTACTGCAATGAACTTTGCTATGATAATCAACTGATCCCATTAACCAAGGAGACGCCCTTTCCTTACCCAAGAATGGGCTATGCTCACATCAAAGGTCGTGCTGAGAAAAATGGCTCGAGCTCTTTTAATCCTTTAGAGGCGGAGGCAATTGTCACTTGGATTGCGCAAAACCGACAGCAGATACTCACCGCCTGCACTGAAATGCATAATAAGCCTGAACAAACAGAGGATGATATTGAGCTAACACTTGCCGACTGTATTGGCATTGTCACACCATTTAGAGCTCAAGCAAATATTATTCAGACCCACTTATCAAAAAACGATCTCGAGATCGGCCGTGTCGGCACCGTCCATGCGCTGCAGGGCGCTGAAAAGCCGATTATTATCTTTTCATCAGTATATAGCTCAGATGATACCCAGAGTGGTTACTTCTTTGACCGCTCGGCCAATATGCTCAATGTTGCCGTCTCGCGCGCCCAATGCGCTTTTCTGGTATTTGGCGATATGGGCATATTTGATCGCAGCAAAGGGACTCAGCCCTCGGCACTGTTGGCAAAGTATCTATTTCGCTCAGAAGATAATGAAATTTCGGATATTATCCAACCCAAATTCAATAAAGTCATTGCTGAAGATGAAGCTAATACTATGATTGTTAGCCGTACGCTTAGTGAGCGTGAAATTGAACATATCACCGATCTCGAACGCCATCGTAAAATTTTATGCAATACTTTCCCCAGGGCATCAGAGGAGCTGAATATTGTCTCACCCTTTCTACGCAAAAATGCTCTCGAAGAAGATAATATTTTTCAACTAATTAAAGAAAATAGCACTAAAAAAGCGATCACTATCTATACGGATATTAACCTGAACAGCGGCCATAAAGAAGAGTTTGACCAAGCTGTCGCAATGTTACGTAAGTGTGGCGCTAATGTCGTACTGGTAAGAAATGTTCATTCAAAAATTATCACAATAGATCAACGTGTTATCATTGAAGGCTCATTTAACTGGCTATCTGCAGCAAGGCGGAATCAGA
>JANQHY010000173.1 GCA_028282395.1 Gammaproteobacteria bacterium | reverse complement strand
GCACTCACCGGAAACATGCCGGCAAACACTTGCGGTTTAATGGTGGCAAATCCAGCCAATGGTTCCGCACACGGCTGACTCGCCAACGTCAAAGTATCTCCCACTGGCGCGCCAAAGATATCGCGAATTCCTGCGATCACGTAACCAACTTCTCCCGCGCCTAATTGTTGGCGTGGATTACGTTTTGGTGTAAAGGTGCCAACCTGGTCAACTTGATAGCTCTGTCCCGTCGACATCACTGAAATTTTGTCTTTCACTCTGAGTGTGCCATTTTTTACCCGCACCAGCGATACGACGCCAAGATAGGGATCAAACCAAGAGTCAATAATTAACGCTTGTAGTGGCGCCTCTGGCTCACCTTCTGGTGGCGGAATAGCTTTAACGAGAAGTTCTAGCAGCTCTTCAACGCCCTCACCGGTCTTGGCACTGACGCGCAATGCATCGGCAGCATCGATACCAATCACGTCCTCAATCTCCTGAATCACCCGCTCTGGCTCTGCCTGCGGCAGATCAATCTTATTGAGCACTGGCAAGACCTCTAGCCCCTGCTCAACAGCCATATAGCAGACCGCCAGGGTCTGTGCTTCTACCCCCTGCGCTGCATCAACCACCAGTAGCGCCCCTTCACATGCTGACAGTGAACGCGATACTTCGTAGCAGAAATCAACATGGCCTGGCGTATCAATGAAATTTAGTTGGTAGTCATGGCCATCTTTGGCTTTATAGTTGAGCGTAACACTCTGGGCTTTAATGGTAATACCGCGCTCACGCTCAATATCCATTGAATCAAGCACCTGCGCAGCCATTTCACGCTCTGAGAGGCCACCACAGCGCTGAATCAGTCGATCTGATAACGTCGACTTGCCATGATCAATATGCGCGATCACTGAAAAATTACGGATCTGTTTTAACTGCGTCACCTATTCACCTGGTTCTCACACTTTTAATTTAAGGCTGCCTTCGACAGCCACTCCCCGCCAAACGCCGCTAAAGCGCGCGATAGGCTAAAGGGAGAGAGTACATCAGCAGCAACCAAGTTTCAATCAACACACCGCCATTATCCTCCTCAATGAGGGATAGGCATCTCAATACATCGGACATAATCAGGCAGATTTGTCATAGCATTATGCATCACAGTTTTAATGCCATCAGCGATTTTCCGACGATAGTAGTGTTGTAACAGACCACTAAAATTGTCATTGCGAGCGTAGCGAAGCAATCCAGCTCTGAAGCTACTATCATCCCTGTTGCTGGATCGCTTCGGTGCTATACACCTCGGGACGACGGAAATGAACAATTATATAGCAAGCGATAAATTCCCACACTAATAAAAAATAGTAGTTATGCAGCCGCCATCATCATTTCATAAATATGCTGCTCTAATTTTAATGGCTGTGCTCTATCCTGTTGTGATAGTATTAACTCCCGCACAATTCGTCCTGGATGGCTAGCAAAAAGAATAATACGATCTGCCATCTCAATCGCCTCACGAATATCGTGGGTAACCATGACAATTGCCTTGGTACTGAGTTTCTGTTGTTGCCATAACATAAGAAGCTCCTGACGTAGATGACGACTAGTCATTGCATCGAGGGCTGAAAACGGTTCATCAAGCAGCAGAACTTCTGGATCGGTCACTAATGCACGTGCAAAGCCGACACGCTGACTCATACCACCAGAAAGTTGCGTTGGTAATGCCTGCTCACAACCATTTAAACCTATCATTTCAACCATTGCTTCAACCCGCTGTTTAATCAAGGCCGGGGCGACATTCATCGCTTTTAATCCGATAGCAATATTTTCAAAGACACTCATCCACGGCAGCAAGGCATAATTTTGAAAGACTAATTTAGCTTGTGGCAATGGTCCTGTGATAGGTTGTTGGCGAAAATAGACTGCTCCCGAACAGGGAGTAAGTAGACCCGCTAACAAACGCAAAAAGGTAGACTTTCCTGAACCCGATTGCCCGATAATCGCAACAATTTCATTCGACTTAAGCTGAAAATTAATTGTTTCCAGTGCTTGATAGCTATGCCCTTGCTCAGTAAAGTATTTAACGACTTGTTGAGCGTGAAGTATTATATTAGATGAATTGTTCATAATCATTCCCCCGTATAAAACAGTTGTTAACGAATACAGTAGCGTGTCTCTGCCAAACGATATAATGGTCGCCAAACAAAGATAATGCATAACGCAACAAGTCCACACATTAGTGTGCAACCCAAGGCTGCTTGATGGTTAAGATTATCTGTTGTAGTGGTAGCAATATAAGCCCCTAATCCTGGCGTTTGTAGCGTATTTTTACCCCACTGAATAAATTCTGCAGTAATATCGGCATTCCACGCACCTCCCGCTGCACTAATAATTCCGGTAACAATATAAGGAAAAATCGCTGGAATAATTACATGACGCCAATACAGATAACCTTTCACTTGGAAATTGCTAGTGACATCACGCAGCTCTTGTGGCAGTGCACTCACCCCAGCAATGACATTAAATAATATGTACCATTGTGTCCCTAACATGATGAATCCGATTGACCACCAACCCAAACTTTGGTGAAACGTTATCAATAATGCTGCCATAATTGGATAGAGAATATTTGGTGGCAGTGCCGCTAAAATTTGAATAATGGGCTGCAAAAATTTAACCAGCCGCGGATTAAGACCAATAATGACACCCAATGGCACAAAAATAAGTAAACTAAGTAACATTGCCACTGCAACCCGTAATGTTGTCAATAGCATTAAATAACTCATATGACCGATGGCAAAACCGGGCAAGTATTTCCACAACACCATCACTGTCGACGCCAATCCTAACACTATGCAAAGATACCAAAGCCCAAGGAAAAAATTCTTAACCATTGGTGTCATGAGATGGTTATAAATTCGCATAACAAATTGGCAACTATTGTA
Organism: Gammaproteobacteria bacterium; assembly: GCA_028282395.1. The sequence continues at coordinate 2,896 of JANQHY010000173.1, read as the reverse complement.
AACAGTTTTTTTCACTACATAACTTAAGCGCGATAATTGTAAGCATATTTTATAGCAGAGATAGCGGCTAAGTTGTGATTTTGTCACAACTTGATAAATCCAAGAGCTATGATGGCGCTGGGCCATTGTCTGTGTATAGTTAAATTTTTCTGCCCATCTTACCAATGGTCGAAAGAAAAGTTGATCCATGATAACAATATTCACAACTAGCGCTATGATCGCGGCAAAAATCGCCGAATAATCCGCATGGTCAAGCGCCACTTGAATATAGGCACCAACACCAGGCAAATCGACCGTAACACCATTAAGTGGAATCGCTTCTGTTGCCACTAATGCAAACCAGGCAGCTGACTGCGATACCATGGTATTCCATAATAGTCCAGGGACTGTATACGGTAACTCAATTTTCCAATAACAGTGCCAACGACTTAATTGAAATGCTTGAGCTGCTTCAAGTAACTCAGGTGGAACAATCCGTAAAGTCTGATAGACAGTTAATGCCATGTTCCAAGCTTGCCCAGTAAATACAGCGAAGATTGCTGCATACTCAATACCCATAATATTATGTGGGTAGAGCGACATAAAAAAGGCACTACTAAAAGTTAAAAATCCCAATAATGGCACTGACTCCATAAAATTAATAAAAGGTAGAATCAAGCGTTCAGCATGGCGATTTTTTGCTGCTAACGTGCCGGCCATCAATGCAAACAGAAATGACCAAAATAGTCCAAATAACAGGCGCATCGTTGTTCGTAATGAATAATACGGTAATGCCTGCCAGTTCAATGACAACGATAACAGCTGATGTTGCTGATATACGCCATGCATTGAATAGTAACCAAATGTTAATAGAAGTGCTGTTATCAACACTAAGAAAAGAATCAGACCATCATAACGATTAGCCGATTTTAACGCGGCCATATGACCAATAGGCAATAAAGTAGCCATCAGGACTCTCCCACATTGTTATGTTTTCAATGCAGCAGTGATGGCAAAGGATAAACGAACTCTACCGCACTACTGCGGTTTACTTGGAGGTTGTGAGTTTAACTCGTTCACCTTACTTCCTCATCTTGTAATAATTCTAATAAAAAAAACGTAGCCATTTTACTATCGGCCTGTGTATAAATCAACCTTTTTCTCTCTATAGTGGCATTTAGCCATGACTTCTGTAAAACATTAACAGATCATAAATTCTATCAACTACTTATTGTCTTTCTCATTTACCTCTTCTACAATAGCGCTTCGAAGATAGAGAAAGATGTGGTAATAACTACCAACATGGAAACAACGATTGAGAATGATAGAATTGCCGGTGTTGATGAAGCCGGGCGCGGCGCACTTGCTGGACCAGTTGTTGCTGCCGCGGTCATTCTCGATCCTCAGCGTCCTATTGCAGGATTGCGTGACTCCAAGCAGCTCTCGGCACAACAGCGCGACCATCTCTTTGATGAGATCCGCACACATGCAATAGCATATAGTATTGGTCAAGCTAGCGTTGATGAGATTGATGCGCTAAATATTTTTCATGCCTCACTGCTTGCTATGCGGCGTGCTGTACTAGCATTAACGCTTCCGCCACACCAGGTAATGGTTGATGGCACACACACGCTTGATATTGACTATCCGTGCCAAGCGGTCATAAAAGGTGATCAGCGGTTTAAAATGATCAGTGCTGCTTCAATTTTAGCGAAAGTGACACGTGATCGTGAGATGCAGCAGCTAGACAGCCAGTATCCCGGCTATAATTTAGCCACCCATAAAGGCTATGGCACCAAAGTTCATCTCGCTGCATTAAAACAGCTTGGTGCAACTGTCATTCATCGGCAGACATTTGCCCCCGTCAGGGCGGCTGCCAAGAGAAAACACCGTTAATTGAGGAGCATAATACCCGATGAAAAAATCGATCAGCTTTTTACCTAAAAACAAACAACAAGAACTTGAAGAGATCACGCGCACGATTTGTAAATATGCCAAAATAGAAATGCTGATTCTGTTTGGCAGTTATGCACGCAATACTTGGGTTGAAGACCGCAAATTAACGCGTAACAATGTGCTGCATGAGTATGAAAGTGATTATGATATTCTTGCTATTACTGATACCGCAAAACGGGCACAAGCAATTGGCACGTGGGATAAAATCAATCGTATTATCGAACGTAATCCTGCCATTCAAACTTGGGTGAATATCATCAGCCATGATATCAATGATATTAATGAGGAGCTTGAGCGTGGCCAATACTTTTTCTGTGATATTAAAACAGAGGGAATTATTCTTTACGATTCTGGTCAATTTCACCTCTCTGAACGGCGTAAATTAAGTGCCCAAGAGCAACGTCAGTTGGCAGAAAATGACTTCAACTACTGGTTTAATAGTGCTAAAGGCTATTTTTCACAATATCTTTATGCGGTCAAAGAGAAACAGTACTGTATTGCTGCTTTCTCTCTCCATCAGGCCGTAGAGCGTACCTATGCCGCTGCTCTGCTGGTTTTCACCGCCTATAAGCCACGCACACATAACCTCTATAAGCTTGGCTGTCAGGCAGCGAATATTGACCCACGCCTTTATAGCGTCTTCCCTCAATCAACGACTGAAGAGAAGCGATTATTTAAGCTATTAAGCAAGTCCTATATTGATGCACGCTATAAAAAATCCTTTCAAGTAAAGATAGAAGAGCTCACAATCCTTGAAAATCAGGTACGCAAGCTGCATGATATCACTAAAGAGATCTGTGGATCCTATATTGACCGGTTAGCTTAAATACAGACTATGACAACAACATTTGCCCATCTCCATCTGCACAGTGAGTTCTCACTACTTGATGGTATTATCCGCATCAAACCACTGGTGAAGCGCTGCGCCGAACTCAATATGCCAGCTGTCGCAGTAACTGAC
>JANQHY010000144.1 GCA_028282395.1 Gammaproteobacteria bacterium | reverse complement strand
ACTAAGACCCTTGATAATGTTTTTGTTAAAATCGTTGTCTCGGTACAATTCTACGTACTGCGTAGCAAAGTATTCGAAGCTTTCTATCGCCTCGAGAACCCAGAGCAGCAGATTCGCTCGTTCATTTTTGATGTGGTGCGCTCACGCATTCCCAAAATTAAACTTGATGATGTCTTTGAGCGCAAGGATGACGTTGCCATTGCCATTAAAGACGAATTAACCGATGTCATGAGCGGCTTCGGCTATGGCTTTGTCAAAGCGCTGGTAACCGATATTGATCCCGATGCGAAGGTCAAAGCAGCAATGAACGAAATTAATGAAGCACAGCGCTTGCGTGTAGCCGCCACTGAGCGCGGTGAGGCAGAAAAAATCCTCAAAGTAAAACAGGCAGAGGCTGAAGCACGAAGCAATGCCCTGCAAGGAAAAGGTATTGCCGACCAACGTAAAGCGATCATTGATGGTCTTAAAGAGTCAATTGATGAGTTCCAACGCGCTGTTGCCGGCACCGATGCAAAAGAGGTAATGAATCTGGTACTGTTAACACAGTATTTTGACACCCTAAAAGGTATCGGCGGCAACTCTCAAAACAATACTATTCTGATTCCTCACTCACCGGGAGGACTATCAGATCTATCGGCACAGATGCGTAATGCGATTATCACGGCTAACCAAGTGCCTACTAACAACAAAGCCAAACCTCCAGCATCCACTGACGGTCATAACTAGCCTTGCTTAACTAGCAATACTATGAGCAGTCACTTGGACAAAACTCGATTGGCTTTGGTCGGTTATCTTGGTAGCGGTCTACTTATTGCCACACTGGGTCGTCTATTGCCCCACCCAGCGAATGTTACACCACTTACTGCTGTGGCAATGATGACAGCGATAGAACTACCGTGGTTTATTAGCGCCCCTTTCTTGCTCTCTACACTGCTAGTGTCGGATCTACTACTGGCATCAATTCACCATTATCATGCCTTTGGTAGCTGGACCCTTTTTACCTGGAGTGGTTATCTGCTAGTAATGTTAGCGATCAAGGGCTACCACCGTCTGCCCCATTCATGGCCCAAAACTGCTTGGCTGGGTGGTGTGTTAATGGTGTCACTACTCTATTGGCTATGGACCAATTTCGGCTGCTGGCTACTTAGCGGGCTTTATCCTCACAACAGCACCGGCTTACTCACCTGTTATATCGCTGCGATCCCATTTTTACGCCATTCCCTACTAGGCAATCTATTCTGGAGTGGTACAATTCTACTTATGTGGCGAAATCAACAAATTATCCGGCGCTTATGTGAGCGCCAGCAACATAAAGCGAGTAACAAATTATGGTAGATAACGAACATACCCCTGGCTGGCACAGCTTTCTCAAGCTATGCCAAAAAGCAGAAAGCCCTGAACGCCTTAATCAAATTTTCCAAGTATTCCTCACACCAGAAGAGCAGGTGCAGCTAGGACAGCGGATACGCTTAATCAAGGCACTGCTGTCAGGTGGTATGACACAGCGTGAGATCGCGGCTGAGCTTCATGTCAGTATTGCCAAGATCACCCGCGGCTCCAATCAGCTCAAACGTATCGATCAGTCGCTAAAAAACTATTTAAAGCAGGCGATTGAGGATTAAAGCCCTCGCCGTCGTCTCACACACCCCCACTGTTGTGCCACAACCCCCGGCGTCGTTCCCGCACAACCCCACCGTCGTCCCGCGACTTGATCGCGAGGTTCAGCAACAGTGCTAATAGTAACTCCAGTGCTGGATTCCTTCGCTGCGCTTGCAATGACAAGGGAGTGTATTGTCCCTTCTCCCGCAGTACCCGAAGAGGGAGAGGGCCTGCATCAAGCATGAATGTTGATCCTCTATGATAGCGAGCGGCAGAGAGAAGTGAGTGCAATAGAGGTGCTCAACTGGGAAATTTTCCATATTTGTGTTATAACTACCAAACAAGGGCAAGAAAATAAGGAAAAGAGAAAATGATGAGAACCATAGAGTCACACTTACAAAGTCTTATGAAAGCGATAAGCTGGCGTATTGTTGCAACACTCACCACTATTGCAATAAGTTATGTTATTACTCATAAAATCTCTTATGCACTGGCCATTGGTTCAACCGAAATAATGGCAAAAATTGTACTCTACTATTTTCATGAGCGCACATGGTTGATGCTGCAAACACGGACTGCTTCAGCTAAAAATACAACCAGGCATTGATGATATGGTAGATATTCCGGTTGATCAGGTTATTGAAATTGCGCGGCAAGCCGGCGAAAGCATCCTGTCAGTTTACCACAGTGATACGATTGATATTTGGCAAAAAGCTGATCATTCGCCATTAACCGAAGCTGACCTACTTGCACATCGCACGATTGTTAATGGTCTTAATCAACTCACTCCTGAAATTCCTATCATCTCTGAAGAGTCGGTCAATGAAGCCTACCCAACTCGAGCAGAATGGAGTTGTTTCTGGTTAGTTGACCCCCTTGATGGCACCAAAGAGTTTTTAAAAAGAAACGATCAATTTACTGTCAATATTGCTTTGGTCGTTGACCATCAACCTGTTTTCGGTGTTATCTACTCACCAGTTGAGGATAAACTCTATTATGCCACCAAAGGCGAGGGCGCTTATCGCCAAATAGATAGTCAACCTGTTGAACGACTGATCACTCAAGAGCGTTCCATTTCTGAGCCGCTGCGTGTCGTGGTGTCAAAGTCACACTCATCAACACAAACTGAAGATTTTGTTCATCAGTTTACTAGCTCTGACCGTCCAATTGAGCATGTAGCCATTGGCAGCTCACTAAAATTCTGTCTTATTGCGGAAGGCAGCGCCGATATTTATCCGCGTCTGGTTCCAACCATGGAGTGGGATACCGCTGCAGGACAAATTATTGTGAATGAAGCAGGGAAAGAGGTGATTGTCATCGAAACCGGCGAACCACTGCAGTACAATAAAGAGAGTCTGCGTAACCCCTCATTTATTGTTAAATAAAAATAATCAGGGAGAAGGAGAATGCCGCGCACGGCGAAAATTTTTCTTACTCTCTATCTCCTCATTCTCGCTGCCGTACTTGCTGGAAAGCCTCTTAATGGTGATGCCTACTACTATTGGAGCTGGAGTCACCATTTGGCGCTCTCCTATTATGATGGTCCACCACTCATTGCCTACATTATTAAACTTTTCACCACTATTTTTGGTCACCACGATTACAGCCTCTATCTATTTAATTTATTGACAGCAGCAGTGACCGCTATAATCGTTTTCCGCATCAGTAAACAGCTATTTAACCCAACAGCAGCCACCTTGGCAATGATGATCTGGTTGCTAACCCTTACTGCTGTGCATACCTACTTTATGCGCCTCTCCTATGACACCCCACTGATCCTCTTTTGGGCGCTAACATTTTACGCTTTTGTCCAGCTAGTCGAACGTCATCAGCCACGCTACTACTACCTAACAGCACTTGCCGCCGGTTTAATGCTACTATCAAACTATCGCGGCGTACTGCTACTGCTGGCACTGCTACTATTATGCCTATTTGATAAACGTCAGCGCTTTGTTTTTAAAACTATCCACTGCTATCTGGCATTACTTTTAACACTGCTTATTTTTTCGCCGGTACTAATCTGGAATAGCCAACACCATTGGGCATCGTTCCAATTCCAGCTACACCACGGCTTTAATACTTTCCATACCACGGCATGGTTTAATATCGTTAACTATCTTCATCAATCATTAACCGGGAGTAATGTTGCCTTTCTCGCACTACTCTATATTCTTGCTGTCCATTATCGCCAAATTATTCGTGACTATCGCTTACGCCTGTTATTGGTACCAACACTATTCACTTGGTTATTTTTCCTCATCAGCGGTTTCTTTTCACTGCCACTATCATTCTGGAACAGCTCGTTTACCTTCACCAATGCCATGCTTCTCGCCCCTTTCTGTGAACGGGGAATGCGTTCCAATCTTTTACGTGGACTGTTCTTAGCAGCATTAGCACTACCAACCGTCGCAATACTGATTATGTCACGCATTCCAGCGTTAACCGTCTTTAGACAAAACCCGGGCAATATTCCCGTTAACCACATCTATATCCCGTCAGAAAAAGCGAAACAGATGTTAGCACAACTTCCCACTAAACTTTATCAACAGAAACCACTATTTGTTGCCAATGCCTATACTCTCGGCGCCTATTTAGCAGCCTTTCTACCAGGAAAACAGCAGCAAGTCTTTTCTACCAACCCTGACACCCATCAATACTTCTATTGGTGGCAGCAAGCCAAAGCGCATATTAATAGCCCTGAGGCACTCTATTTTAGCCTAACAGCAGTTGACAGCTTTCCAACGCTATTTAGTAGCTGTCAACTTGTCGCACACCTACAACAGCCAGAGAGGTTTATTCTGACACCAGACTATATTTGGCATATTTTTGTCTATGATTGTATTATAAAAAAATAAAGAAGAATTTCCCCTGCAGCAGAGAAACTAGCAAAATAACGAACCATTTTTTATTCAATATAATCAGTTAGTTATCTAGAAAAATGTGTCATTGTGTAATTTCTATGTTATAATAATTGTAAGAGATAGAATACTTGCCTAAATTAAGTGAGTTCATACCATGATTAATGACATTAGAAAAAAAGTCCTCAATATTGATAATTTCAATTCTCAATTATCCGCTCTTATTGAAAATAAAATCAGTACGGATCCAGTTACCATTCAGCGTAGCTATGGCGGATCTGTCCCTTGGCATGCCAACGGTATCACATTTGTCGAAATCACTGTCGATGATCTACTACATTCACCACATTTCGAGAGATTCCTAAGAGATAAGGGATTAAATGATTTAATCACGTTAGTAGAAGAATACAAACTTCATGCCCGGAACTACAAAATCGCTGACCTAGATGATCAAGATGAAGAGATAATAAATCAGCATAAACAAAACATGGACAATGTTAAAAAAAACATTGCCAAAGTTTTGGGAATGTCAGAAGACGCCGAGATTATCAGTTGTAAAACGATGCAAGAGGATAAAAACTTAGATTATCATAATTCTAAGGTACCATTCTACTCACATCATATTGCGCAATTAGATCTGATGATTAATATGAGTGGTCCGATTAAAGACGACCTCAAAGCGATCCGACCAGAACTCGTAGACATCGTCAAATACCACACTTTAATGGCAGAAATCGCCCATAGGAAATTTCACTACCCGATAATGAGCCATAATACGCCAAAATTAAAAAAAGAATTAAAAGCGGCTTATGATAACTACCTCCATAATATTGGTGGGGAAAAAGAAGCACACTACAGACGCATCTTTAAAGAACAGCTGATTAAAACTAATCAAGACCTTAATAGGCTAACAGTCGCCGCGAGCAAGGGTTTAAGCAAGAAAGAGAAAAGAGACAGGCGTCGTGAACTTAATCGCGATCTCGCCGATCAATATAAAGCCATTAATAAAGCTATTAAAAACGACTGTCGTAAAGTAGCGTTTGGCAGAAATATCATAAAACTTGATGATGAGGATATAGATTTAGATCAGTATATAAGAAAATTCGAAGTTGGTGATAGCGGAGCTAAAGGGCATATTGCCGCAGAAAATAACAAACACCATTATGTCACATTCCACCATGCTGATGGTCAAAGACGCACACAGTCAGGTACCACTTCTGATAGCACTTCACACAACAGAGACTTGAAAGGTAAGTTAGCCATTACATTCATTGAAACAGATGCCGACCCTAAGAAGCCAAACAACGAATTTGGTTTACACCTATTACAAACGCCTTCTCTTTCAGCCGTTCCTAAGGGAAATAAAAACTTTAAAGAAAAAAATATCTTGAAAAGTGATCAAGATAATATAATAGAGTATATATTAAGCGAAGATGACCCAGATGACAACGTGCCTATGGAGGCAGATGACGAAGCAAATTTCATTCCAGACTATTATAAGGCATTAAAAGAAGATCACACACCACCAAAAACCCTGCAAGGATACTCCAATGACATGATAGAGTATGTTAAACAGAGGATCAACGGCAACATCGATGAAATAGGGAGTGATATTAAAAAAAGATATGAAACCAATATGGCTGGCGCACTTAAAGTTATCAATGCTACTGCAAAGATTACAGATATTAATGATGCCAGGACTAGAACCGCGATTACTGAGCTGACAGAAAACTACAAAGAAGCTCTTAATAAAGAGTTAGAAAGTTACAATGGAAATAACAAACAAGAAATAATAGCAGCATCTGTAGAAAACTTTAAAAAGTCTCTTGAAGATATCATTACTAAAAATAAAAAGGGCTTTAAAGCAATAAAGAAATATGTCAAAGACAATAAAGATGTAGTAAAAAAGCATTACCTAGACCAGTATAAAAAGGATCGCATTCTAGATATTAAAAATAACAAAATGAAACAGATTGAGAAAGCGGCCAAAGAGAGAAATCCTGACTTTGATCTTAATCAACCTGAAAACCATATCATTACTGTTGATTTGACCAGCCCTGGCTCTTCTTCTGACGAAGATGAGAATCACCAAGATCTATCATTTAAATGTGATACGCAAGCTGTCCATCTGTTTAATGCAAAGAAATTAAAGTCAAGAACAGACAATAATGATGGTGACCATCTTGCCCCAGCTTTGGCAAGAGTTATTCTCTCCTACGGCATTAATGGTGCCGACTACTCTTCTGAAGAAGAGACTGACCTGATGAATGTTGGCGCATCACTTCTATTACTCCATGAGAGCTTGAAAGATTGCCCAGACACACCAGAGCTAAACGAACTAAGAGAAAGAATTGCAGAAGTGCTTGTCGAATTTAATGACGAGTATGAGAAATATTTGAAATATTTAAACACAACGAAAGAGCCTATGCATGATAGGCAAAGCTTTGCCGAGTATCTTGCTAAGAACAGCCACTTGAATGCAGAATACTTTATAAATAGACTTCCCCCACTTGGCCCCGTTCCCGTTAATAACGATAATCTTAAGGAACTCACTGCCAGACAGCGAATGGCGCTCGTTTTTTATAAAGTTGTCCAATCAGGAAAATACAGTGAACGGCGAAATGCTGGCCAGACATTCTTTTTGGGTAGAGATCGACGTGGACGTATCATGCAGGCAATGGCCAGTGCTTTAGCCGGAGATAAAAGCAATCGCAATGTATTTGGTCACTTCCACTGTAAAAGTAATCTAGATAGAGGTAAAGAAAACGGCGATTATGCGCTTGAGCTCTCCAGAGGAGGAATCAATAATGCCATAAACAATTGCCTGACAAGAAATCATCCAGACATTGATCGAGATCTTCGGTGGATGGAAAAGGCATTGAATAACTCTGTTGAACGTAATGGCGCCGACGGCTCTATTTTTCAACAACAATCCTTAGCACAATCAGGCGCCGGCTCAAAAGCGCAAACACCGAAAAAGTGGTACTGGTTGCCAAGCAGTAATACTGGCAAAATTATCTTGGGAGCAATTATTACTGGCCTTATTATCGCTGGTATTGCAACCGGTATTGGCGCTTTAATCATAGGTGGCATAGCAGCAATTGGCGCCTATCTTGTCACCTGTGGTGGCTGGACATTGTTTAAAAATAGATTTGAAACCAATAATTTTGACACCATGGAGATTAAACAAGGGGTTAAAGTTGGCAAACAGAGTCATAAAGCAAAGAGCCCAGATAACGGTATATTGAATAAAATAAAGAGTCTATTTGGTTATGGCAAAATGGATAAGGCAAAAGATAAACTAAAATCATATAGTAAAAAACGAGAAAAATATATTGCAGAGGAAAGAGAGCATATTTCAACCGTAACGGCTCGATATCCCAGCATAAATACCACCACTTTCCCTGATGATGACAATGACGATAAATTGTATGACAGTCTCTTACAAACCATGCCTAACGAATTCGGTATTAAAACCGACGGCTCTACATCGGGTATGGAGAACATCATGGGTCATAATGGTGATTACTCAATACAAGATGAACAAGAAAATATACTCAATGGTAGTGAGGCTGAGCTTGAAAATGCGATAATCCGAGTTGCCAAATCAATGAGTGTCTATAAGCCAAATCAAGATTTTAATGAAAGTCTATTACGCAATCAACTTAAGTCGATGAACTTAGAAGATAAACAGAATTATTATAAAACCGAAAGTCAACGCCTAGAAAGTATGCAATCATCAATGACTAAACAGGGCATAACTAATGATTTCAATAAAAATAATGGTAAAATACCGAAAGATAAAAGCGTTGATTTCGAGTTAAACACTTCTTTAAATAGCTCTTTTGAAATAATTAGTAAAGGTTAACCACAAAATTACTATACGCTTACTTTACTAGTAAACTCTTACCCAAACTCACCTTGATTACTCCTGCCGATAATGATTACAATAGCGGCACAACTGCATAAATTCGCTATTAGTAATTAGGAGAAACGTATGAAAACTGGCACCTTTGATTATAAACATTATGATGTCACCCTAGAAGCATTTTTCGCCGTGCCTGAAAACGTGACACAACCACTGCCAACCGTCATTGTCTGTCACGCCTGGGCCGGACGTGATCAATTTGCTTGTGATAAGGCTAGGGCATTAGCTGAACTCGGTTATCTTGGTGTTGCCATTGACGTTTACGGCAAAGGGGTATTGGGCACTAGCGTTGAAGAAAATACCGCACTGATTACACCATTTATGCAGGATCGTGGACTGCTACGCCAGCGCTTGATGATTGGCATGCATAGAGCCTCACTGCTTCCCGATGCAGATATTGACAAAGTAGCTGCTATTGGCTACTGCTTTGGCGGATTATGTGCATTAGATATGGCCCGCAGTGGCGCCCTGCCGCTTAAAGGAGTCGTTAGCTTTCATGGCTTACTCAATGCACCTGCACCCGATGATATTGAAAACGCTGACTTCATGCCTGCGAAAGTTCTTGCGCTGCATGGCCATGATGATCCGATGGTACCACCACAACAGGTGTTAGATTTCGAAACGGAGATGACAAAAGCCGGTGTTGACTGGCAACTACATGCCTATGGTCAAACACAACATGCTTTCACCAATCCTGAAGCGAATGATGATAAAATGGGAACTGTCTATAATGCGAAAGCGGACTACCGCTCCTGGTTAACGTTACAAAACTTTCTTGCCGAGATCTTTGCTTAACAGGATTTATCATTATTGACGCTATTTTCTCCTCTCCCGCAAGCGGGAGAGGAGAATTAAAATAATAGAAAAAATAGACGTGCTCTCTCATTACCCTCGTCATCTCGCAGCGCCAACCTCGTCTTCGCGCTTCGCGAGGAACGCAGTGACGAAGCGATCCAGCAACGGTGTAGATAGTGGCTTCAGGACTAGATCATCTTCGCTGTTCCCAATAACAAGTGAGGCGCTTGCAACGACATGGTATCCTACAGAGCATGAGACGAAAAAAGTCCTAAAAAGTGTTGACATACCAACTGGCACTATTAATTACCTTTGGAGCTTTCACTGAATAGTGAAACAGTCACCATGCATTAAAACTTGACATTTGTCTATTTTCGTATATATTGGAATATGGTTCCAATATATACGAAGTATAACATGTACCCACGCACACTCGGCAAAACTATCAAAAAAATGAATGATTTCTTCCCGGTCTTACTGGTCACCGGGCCACGTCAAGTAGGCAAAACAACACTCCTCGAAATGTGTGCTGGCAAACAATACAACTATGTGACGCTAGATGATCTGGACGTACGCGAACTAGCACAAAACGACCCGGGACTGTTTATTCAAACTTATCCCACACCACTGATTATTGATGAAGTCCAATATGCACCGCAACTATTTAGCGCAATCAAAATTGTAGTGGATCGACAAAAAAAAAATGGGCTGTTTTGGCTAACGGGTTCACAAAAATTTAATTTAATGCAGGGTATTACTGAAAGTCTCGCTGGGCGAGTTGCCATTCTTGATCTGCTCGGCTTATCCCAACCTGAATTGGAAGGACGTGCGGCTAAATCAACGCCTTTTCTTCCCACCGTAGCATTGACTGGTAAAACAGAAAAACCGTTAAGTACCGCTAAACTATTAATGAACACTTATAAGCGTATTTGGCTTGGCTCCTTCCCCAGCATTATCCAAAATGGCCCATCCGCACGGGATGTTTTTTATCGCTCCTATGTACAGACTTATCTACAACGTGATGTTAAAGATATCCTTAATATCTCTGACTCAATAACTTTCAATAAATTCTTAACGGCTGTTGCAGCACGAACTGGACAACTGCTTAACTATGCTGATTTAGCACGAGATGTTGCTATTGATAATAAAACAGCCAAAGCCTGGCTATCTGTTCTTGAGGCATCGGGACTAGTTTATCTTCTGCAACCCTATCACAACAATCTCAGCAAAAGAGTTATCAAAACACCAAAGCTCTATTTTCTCGATACAGGATTATGTACCTATTTAACCAAATGGCCAGACGCAAAATCCTTGGCAATGGGGGCTATGTCAGGCGCTATTCTTGAAACCTATCTATTTGGTGAAATTCTCAAAAGCTATTGGCACAATGGTATCACACCACATTTCTACTACTATCGTGACCTTGATCAAAGAGAGATCGACTTAGTCATTGAAAGTGGCGATACCTTATATCCCATCGAATTTAAAAAGAGTGCAACGCCATCAAAGACTGCTTCAAAACATTTTCATTTGCTCGAGAAACTGGGAAAAAAAGTCGGTCATGGTGCTGTTATCTGTTTTATTGAAAAATCTTTACCATTATCACAACAAGTGACTGCTCTTCCTATTAGCATACTATAGCCCTGCCGTTTTCGACTGTATATAAAATTAGCAAAGCTCGTATATATTGGAATGACATTCCAATATATACGAGCTTTGCTGAGGACCAACAAAACTATCTCTAGATTAGGCTGATTACCTGTGCTAGGTTTCTGAATTCGTTATGACAATATTATTTTTTCTATACCGAACCAGCGCCAGAAGACAGACGCCGCTTTCGCTGTTATCATACCAGGCAGTTGAAATAACCAGGCAACTCGATGGCTAAAAAATTATTCATCACAATTGAAGGTATTGAAGGGGTGGGCAAGTCCACTGCTATGCGCCATATCACTGACTATCTACAGCAGCATGGCCATGCTGTTGTGGCAACTCGTGAACCGGGCGGCACTGAAATTGCTGAGCAGATCCGCCATATTCTTCTTACCCCGCACCAAGAACCAGTTGCCGCAAATAGCGAGCTACTATTGATGTTTGCCGCACGCGCTCAGCATATTGCTCAAGTGATTCTTCCTGCTCTCAACGCCGGTAAAATTGTTGTAAGCGACCGCTTTACTGATGCCAGCTTTGCTTACCAGGGTGGCGGCCGCGGCATGGCTATGGCTGACATCACAATGCTACAGCAACTCGTACAGCGTGACCTTGAAATTGACCTGACTATTCTGCTTGACGCACCTGCTGAAATAGGGCTACAGCGCGCCACGGCAAATAGCCAACCGGACCGCATTGAGGCGGAGCAGGTGGCCTTTTTCCAGCGGGTGCGCCAAACTTATCTGCAACGCGCTGCTGCCGAGCCACAACGCTTTCATGTGATCGATGCGACCCAGCCGCTAGCAGTGGTAAAAACGACTATTAACCAACTGCTTGATTCGTTATTAACTGACGGAGAGAGTCAATGAGTGCACTACTGCCGTGGCAACTAGAATCGTGGCAGCAGCTACAGCAGCAGCGTCAACGTCTACCTCATGCGCTGCTATTTGTTGGCAACGAAGGTGTCGGTAAAATGCATTTCGCCTCATTGCTGGGAGCCTCACTTCTCTGCGCCAAACCGCAGTCGAATGG
>JANQHY010000125.1 GCA_028282395.1 Gammaproteobacteria bacterium | reverse complement strand
GGGTAACTCTCATGGAGAAACTGCTGGATTATCTCTGCCTGATTATCAGCTTTTTCCACCCTCTGATTAAAGGCATTTACCTCCATAATAAATTGCGCCAGAGTTTTATGTTTGACAACGTTAAAACGTTCATCGTGAAGTAACCCTTCAGCAAGGTATTTGAGGAACTGCATAAGCAGATATTCAACGGCATGTTTTTTGCCGTGATGGTAAACATTGCGTGTCATTAGGCGCCGCGCCATCAGGTAGTGCTCAACCGCACCTACGCCCATTTGACTAATGCCAAGCCGTTTATTGCCTTCGTCTTCAGCAATGGTTAGACAGTGTAATAACCAGAGGAAATCATATTGGCCATAGCTGACACCACAGAAATGCGCATCTCTACGCAGATAATCGAGCCGGTCAGCATCGAGTTGAGATGAGACAATGTCGGCAAGAAGCAACTCATCATGCTCTTTATGCATAATAATGCGTTCGATCAGTTTCAGTTTCTCGGTTGTTAGTGGGATAGACATACGCCGGTTAATACGTTCAAGAAAATGGCTATTGGCAAACTGCTGAAAAAAGGAGGGAGTCCACATCTCATGAACAATGCAGCCTTTATGAAAAATTGCTTCAAAGGCATGAGAAAAAGGGCCGTGGCCGATATCATGCAGCAGTGCAGCGATCATAACAATCTGCTTGTCCTCGGCAGATAAACCGATTTTATTAGCAATCTGGCTGGCAACATAGCAGCAGCCAAGAGAGTGGTTGAAGCGGGTATGAACGGCGCCAGGAAAAAACCAGTCACACAATCCTGACTGTTTGATATGGCGTAATCGTTGAAAATCCTCGTTATCAATAAATGGAATAATCCAGCCAAATTCCTCATTGGTAAACTGCATTGCCCCGTAAATGGGGTCTTTAATTACTTGGAAACTATTTCTGTCTTCGGTCATGCTATTTTTCTCTTCGCTTTGAAAATATCCACTTTGTTAGGCGTTTTGCCCAAAGTGCATAGTATTTATACGGTTATAATTACCTATTATTTGAACAATAGCAAATATTTTCCCTTATTTTACAGGAAAAACAGTGTGGAATATTGTATCTTCTCCTTTTCCTGTGCTAAAGTAAGTAACTGTTGGATTTAATGTTTGGATATAGTGTCTTCCAAATCAACTCAATGTTAGGAAGGCAGTATTAACTAACATAGGAGAGACTTATGAAAGCGATACAGTGGATTGCATGGCTGTTAATTGTTATTGGTGGCCTAAATTGGGGTGCAGTGGGTATTCTTAATATGGACCTAGTCCAGAAAGTTGCTACCATGGCAAACTTACCTATATTGGCTAAAATCGTTTACATTGTTGTTGGTGTAGCCGCACTAATCTCATTAGTGACAGCCAAGAACATGTCGTTTAAAAGTGGAGGTTAAGAGCGATCTTTTCTATTTTTTTGAAAAGAGTAATCTCTTACTTTAGCGGTCATTCCCCACGAAAGTGGGGAATGATTTTTCTTGTCATATTCCTTAGTGGTTGCCACCAGGGCGACAAAACCAATAAATCTAGCGCTAGTCAGCAATCAGCTACCAACGTTGTGGCAAAAACAGCGCCAGCCGGGGCGAATGCAGAAAAGGCCTCAACTCAACCTAACACGCAAATGTCTGCGATGATGGTTAAAGCGAATAAATTGATTCGCAAAAATATGACACAGCTATTTAGTGAACAAGATGCAATTGTTATTGGTAATCCTAATGGTGCTGTGACATTGGTAGAGTTTTATGATTACCAGTGCCATCATTGTCGCAATATGGCGCCAACCATTATTGCCTTAACCAAAAAGAACCCCGATCTGCGCGTCGTATTACGTCAATTACCATTTATGGGTCGCTACTCAGTATTGGCAGCAAAAAGTGCTTTAGCAGCAGAGAAGCTGGATCCTACTAAATTTGTCCATTTTCATGAGCTATTAATGCAATCGCCACTACCTTTTGGCGCCCATACACTACCGCAAGTGGCGAAGGCGGCGGGTTATGATAGTGCAGAGCTGTTTCAGTTGTCACAGCAACCGCAGTATAATGAGATGTTACAAGCGAATCGACAATTGGCATCAGAGCTATTGGTGCCAACAATTGGTCAACTAGCAACGCCAGTGACAATTGTCGGGCCAACCGATACCCATAACCATTATGCGCCAGTTTCATTTATTCCCGGTTTTTATCAGCAGCCGCATCTGCAGAAAGCCATTGATGCAACCAAAAATGGTGTTTGCACCACCTCCCATTGTGGCTAATTTTGAGTCAATTGCGCTTGATAAAGGGTGACTGGCCGCGTGCTGGGATAAGCATTTTATCGAGTAAGGCATGGTCAAAATTCTGCGGCGTGACGTTTTTTACCATTTTTAAATAGAGTGCACTGCGTACAATGGCGTTTAGGGCCGAACCAACAACACTCATAGTAATGAAAAAAAGTATCAGTAGTGGTAGACCAATTTCTAGCAGCAATGTCTTCTGAGTTGGCAGATGAACTAATGCCAGCATCCACAGGCCAAGAAGCACAAAAAATATCAGTCCCAATAGCGCTGTTGCACTAACAATGCCACGCCACTTTTTGCCGAAAATGTGCGCACTCTTTTTTATTGCAGCAACGGGGGAAAGATCATCGAGGATCAACATTGGAACAACAAAGTAGGTGCATAATACCCAGGCGAAGCCAATAACCATAGCAACGACTCGCCCGATTACTCTATGGGAGCTTTCAAGGAAAGAGATCAGTTGGCCAATGCTGACACTGATCAAGCACCACAGCAGCAGTGATTTAATATGTTTAAGTGCTTCGGTGATGCCGCCACGAATAGAGAGTGACTGACCTTGCAGCCGTGCTGCTGCACAGGCGATTAGCGCTGAGTTAAGTAGCAGGACAACGAAACTTAAGATAAAGTAGCCAACGATAAAAATAATAATCCCAACAATAAATGCCATATGTATCGGTTGGATAGTCAAGGCATCAGTGACGCCGGCAGCAAGCATCAGAGCAAGTAGGGTAAATGTGGCGAGTAAACTGATGATAGGGAGGATCAACAGATCTTTATTCTCATTAAGGAAGCGGTAGCTCTCTTTAAGCAGTTCCCAGCTACGTGCAAATGGTCTTCTCGATCTTGGTTGTTGCACCGGTTTTTTCTCTATTACTGCCATTATTTTACTCCTATTTTGATAAAATTATTATAGGATAGATGCCAGCCATTTACCAAATGAGCTCTTTCGTCCCGCGACACCGAAAATCGTCGTCCCGCGACGCCCAACACCGTCGTCCCGCGGCTTGTCCGCGGGATCCAAGCAAAAGTGTCGATAGTAGCTTCAGTGCTAGATCTTCGCTGCGCCCGCAATGCGCTAATCCACGTACTTTGTGAGTTCTTCAACAATGCTCACAGAAAGTGGCAGAGAGGAGTGAAGATAGTTGAAAAGATTGGGATATTCTTTAATATTGCATTGATTTGCGCACTTTCTGAACTTTCCAATAACCTCTGATTGCTGCAGTGTGTAAGAAGAATTGAATAAATGTATTTAAATTTGCTGTAATGAGGCATATACTACAACCAACAAATAGTGCTTTGTGCAATTTTATTACAACAAGTTAAACTGATGGCAAAAAAAGTAAAGAAAAACAAGCTTGGCCGTGAGATTAGCATAATTTTGATCGTTAAATTGCTGCTTCTGTACATTTTATGGTCTCTTTGCTTTTCTCATCCTGTTGTTAAGCAGATTCAAAAAGCCGCACTGGCTCAGCACTTTTTTGGCCTTCACGCAGTAAAGGATAAAACCGATGTTTCCAACTGAACATGTCGCTGATCTATCGCGATTACAGTTTGCGCTGACAGCGCTCTACCACTTTATTTTTGTTCCATTAACCTTGGGGCTCTCAGTCCTATTGGCGGTGATGGAGACAGTTTATGTCATGACTGGGCGAGAAATTTGGCGCCAGATGGTTAAGTACTGGGGGGTGCTATTTGGTATTAACTTTGTCATGGGAGTTGCCACCGGTATCACAATGGAATTCCAATTTGGTACTAATTGGGCCTACTATTCGCAATATGTTGGCGACATTTTTGGTGCACCACTGGCAATTGAAGGGTTAATGGCATTCTTTCTCGAGGCGACGTTTGTTGGGATGTTCTTCTTTGGTTGGAAACGCCTCTCTAAAGTCCAGCACTGGATTGTTACCTGTTTGCTAGCACTAGGAACTAACCTATCAGCATTATGGATCCTTATTGCCAATGGTTGGATGCAGAACCCTGTGGGCGCCTATTTTGATTTTAATACCATGCGTATGGAAGTTTCTAATTTTGCTGCAGTATTATTCAATCCGGTAGCGCAGGCAAAATTTGTTCATACCATCAGCGCTGGGTATGTTACTGGCGCAGTTTTTGTTATGGCGATCAGTGCTTATTTCATGCTGCGGCGGCGTAATCTTGCCTTTGCCCAACGCTCGATGACAGTGGCGGCCTCTTTTGGCCTGGCTGCAGCACTTTCAGTCGTGGTGCTTGGTGATGAGAGTGGGTATTTAGCCAGTCAGCATCAGCATATGAAGATCGCTGCGATGGAAGCAATGTGGCATACAGAGAAGGCGCCTGCACCCTTAACGGTTTTTGGTATTCCCGATCAAGAGAAGCAGGTCACCCATGCAGCAATTAAGATTCCCTATCTATTAGGATTAATCACTACGCGCTCAATTAACCGGCCACTACCTGGAATCAACGAGCTAGTTGCCCATAACAAGCAGAGTATTGAACGTGGTATGAAGGCGTATGGGGCACTACAGACATTGGAGACAAATCCAACCGATCAAGCGGCGCAAGGAATCTTTAATCAATATAAAGAGGATTTAGGTTACGGTCTGCTGTTGAAACGTTATACCCCTAATGTTGTTGATGCAACGCCAGCACAAATCAATCAAGCAGCCAAAGATACAGTACCAAAAGTGGCACCACTGTTCTGGACATTCCGTATCATGGTATTTTGTGGGTTGTGGTTTATTGCTCTGTTTAGTATTGGCTTCTACTTATCGTGTCGGCGCCGCTTAAATAAAAAATGGTTTTTATGGTGGGCGCTGCTTAGTTTACCATTACCTTGGATAGCGTGTGATGTTGGCTGGTTTGTTGCCGAATATGGGCGTCAACCGTGGGTTGTATCTGGAAAACTGCCGACATTTTTAGGCACTTCATCCCTTAGTGCTGATAGTTTATTGATCTCAATCAGTGGATTTATTCTGTTTTATTCGGTGTTGGCGATTGTAGAGTTATACCTGATGGTGAAATACATACGTCTTGGTCCTGATGGTATGGCAACCGATAAAACATTGCGTGATAACTTGGTGCAGAGTGATAAATAGGAGAGAATGATCGATGCTTGATTATGCGTTACTACGACTAATTTGGTGGTTATTGCTAGGTGTATTACTAATTGGTTTTGCCATCATGGATGGTTTTGATTTTGGTGTTGGCACCTTGCTGCTTTTTGTTGCCCGCAAGGATAGTGAGCGCCGGATTGTGATTAATACCATTGGTCCAACCTGGGAGGGTAACCAAGTTTGGTTTATTTTGGGAGGCGGCGCAATTTTCGCTGCCTGGCCACTGCTGTATGCAACATCGTTTTCTGGCTTCTATTTAGCGATGATTATTATTCTCGGCGCGTTAATTCTACGTCCAGTGGGATTTAAATATCGCAGTAAATTATCGAGCCAACGCTGGCGCAACAGCTGGGATCGATTATTGTTTATTGGTAGTTTTGTTCCGCCACTCATTTTTGGTGTCGCAATGGGCAATGTCCTTCAGGGGGTACCATTCCATTTTGATAATTCGTTGCGAGTATTCTATACCGGCAGTTTTTGGCAACTGCTTAACCCCTTTGCATTGTTATGTGGTTTGGTGAGTGTCTGCATGTTAGTCACGCATGGTGGACAATTCCTCGTCGTAAAAACGAATGGTGCGGTGCAGCGCCGTGCTGGAAAGGTGGTGCGGATATTTAGTTTAATAACCATTATTCTATTTGCTGTCGCAGGGGTTTGGGTGGCTTATGGTATAAATGGATATGTCATCTTAAGTCATATTGCCCATGATGGTCCCTCCAATCCTCTACATAAGGCGATTGGGCGTGAAGCAGGTGCCTGGTTACTGAATTATCGTACTTATCCGTGGATGATTATTGCGCCAGTTGCAGGGTTTCTTGGTGCAATCGGCGCTTTTCTGCTGTCAGCAAAAGGTAGTGGCAAGTTGGCATTTATATCTACGGCATTAAGTATATTTGGTATCATTGCGACAGCAGGATGTAGTCTATTTCCATTTTTGTTGCCCTCTTCGTCAACACCATCATCGAGTTTGCTGGTTTGGGATGCGTCATCAAGTGCATTAACATTGGAAATTATGTTGGTTGCAACGATTATTTTTATGCCGATTATTCTATTGTACACAGCATGGGTATATCGAGTGTTGCGCGGTAAAGTCACGCTTGATTTGATTGATGAAAACAAGGGCAGTATGTATTAATAACCTGATGAGGTGAGAGTTGCTATGTGGTATTTTTCCTGGGTTCTAGGTGTTGGGTTGGCTTGCGCATTTGCAGTGTTAAATGCAATGTGGTTAGAGATGCGTGATGACCAATCTGCCAATGATGAGTAGTCTTAACATATCGTCTATGAGAGCTGTCACCATATTGGTGGCTAGTCAAGATAAGGAATAGAATAGAGGAATTAAGAATGGCACTAACGTGGTAATGATTCCTCCAGAGACGAAAGCAATAGGAATATATTCATTGCCACAATGTTTCTCTATGACGGGAAGTGTTACATCCATCGCAGTGGCACCGGCAACACCAATTGCTGCATGACTATGACCAATTCGTGACAAAGTGGGGATTAACATTAGTGCCAGTATTTCACGAAATAGATCACAAAGAAATGCAATAGAGCCAAGTATTGGATTGTTCATCTTAGTGAATAGAATGCCGGAAAGGCTATACCATCCAAAGCCTGAACTGATGGCAAGGCAGTTTTTTATATTAAGATGGATGAAGAAAGAGATAATAATGGCGCCAATACATGATGAAAGAATAGTAGCTGATGTTAAAATTAAATAGTTGCGATTAAAGAAGATTCTTTTTAAATTAAGTCCAGAGAATGAAAATTTCACGCCAATAAAAAAAATCATTAGATACAATAGAATTGAGACAATTATATCATCATCGATGTTTGGCACTACACGATTGTATGATAGGAAAAAGCCAGCAATAACCAGCATTGTTAGCATGATGGGATCTTTGATATATTCAATGATGTTAAAGTTCTTTTCTTCGTCTTTTTTATTTAAAGCGTGTTTTGTTACTTTTCTATTAATGATGATTAGCGTAACTGCTATGCAGAGCGATGTCATGATGGCAATAGCTAATGCAGTGATGCCTAATTGAAATATTTTCGTTAGGATATTAGGTAATAATCCAATCGTCATGCCCATGAAGATTAGCAAAAGATAGAGGCACATATTTGATAATTTATTAATAATGCGGGCGTTTACTTTTTTGATAAAAAAGTGATGGTTAACCCCTAAGAGGAAAGAGAGAAAAATAGGAACTAAATTGCTAAGTACGATATTCATTGATGTTTCCTCACAGATTTATCTTTTTATTTCAGCACTTTAGTATGTTATTTGAGTGTGGCTTAATTCCTCCGCTAAATTATCATAATTGCCTGTAGAGATCAATATCGCTCTCTAGCAAGCAGAAGCGCAGGTGATTTTAAGCGGTATTATCCTAAATTC
>JANQHY010000118.1 GCA_028282395.1 Gammaproteobacteria bacterium | reverse complement strand
AAGGCTGTTGAACATCATGAATTAGAACATGTTATGATCAAATACTGCTCTGGCGTGGGTGAGGCCGGAGGCATTATCTTTCCGGATACCCTCTAAGGTGATTATGGGTTCTATTCACCGCAAGGTCAAAGAAAATCACCGCAAATAGTGCGGCGATTATGTGGTTAATTAACAATGAAAACCGACACAATATAGAGTTGCCCCCGTTAATGGGGGTGAGCCAGCCAAACTGTAACCCATGTTTTCGGAATGGACCTTAAAACACTGGTGGGTGCAGAGAGACTTGAACTCCCGACCCTTTCCTTGTAAGGGAAACGCTCTACCAACTGAGCTATGCACCCGGAAGTGGAAGCGATTATAAGGCTTTTCTTCTTAAAGTCAAACTCACTGCAGCCTCTAAAATATCCTATGGCGGCGAGCAGATAAATTGCTACACTGGTATGCTATATCGCTAATCCGACATAGTTTAATTACGCCTTAGCATTCAATGCTCCATCCTAGTTGATGTTGTGAACCGCGTAATATTATGTATATTGCAAGATGGACAGCGACAGGTTAGTAAAGCTAAAGCGCCCGTAGCTCAACAGGATAGAGCGTCCCCCTCCTAAGGGGAAGGCTAGGGGTTCGATTCCTCTCGGGCGCACCAAAATTAAGTCTTTGAAAATGTTGGGTTTTTAGCGTAAAACTCTGATGCAATAAGGCTTGTAGCGCTTCCCAGGAGCATCCCAAATGTTGCGAACCAATTAGCTATGGAGAATGGGGATGGCCACAGGAAATATTACAAACTCATTGTTGACATCCCCCTCCTGCCTAAACCTACGCTTTATTATAGGGTGGTTATGCTCACGCAGCCCCACAGGTTTCTGCTGTCAACCACTAATGCGGTTCTCTACACAGACCGTCACGGTATAGGCCCTGCCGCCAATATATTTCTCGCTGCACTAATATCAGCGTTCGTTGCAAAGTCACAGTGGGCACAATGGAACTTGGCGTGATCTTGACGATTATACTTTGAAACATGACTGTCTAGATATCCCCTAACAGAGCTGGCTTATTAGTCGTGTTTTTTGTAATATCATTTTTTTCAAGTATAAATTATTGTAATAATTACCGATTATTAATGGAAATATTAACAGATTTAAAAGCCATTCTGCACTCAAAGCGTGCCAATATCTATTACCTAGAAAAATGCCGCATTATGCAAAAAGATGGTCGTATTTTGTACTTGACTGAAACAAAAAATGAAAATCAATATTGGAATATCCCTATTGCTAACACAACCTGTCTTTTACTTGGAACCGGCACCTCGATAACTCAAGCAGCCATACGCATGTTGGCGCAAGCGGGTGTGTTAGTAGGCTTTTGTGGAGGTGAGGGAACACCTTTGCTGATGGCCACTGAGGTGGAATGGCTCACTCCACAAAGCGAATACCGTCCCACCGAATATATGCAAGGATGGATGCGATTTTGGTTCAATGACAAAAAGCGCCTGTGTGCGGCGAAGCAACTTCAACGCTCACGTATCGACTATTTAAGAACTCACTGGGAAAAATGCCGAGATCTTGTCTCGGAGGGTTTTAGTTGTGATGATTTACAAGAAGAATTATTAAGCTGTGAAGCGAGAATCCAAAACGCAGTAGATGTTAACAAACTATTGTATGCAGAAGCTGAATTGACGAAGAAATTGTATCGATACGCCGCGAGCCGGACGAGCTGCCGAAAATTTACTCGTGAGCGAGAAGCGACAGATAAAGCCAACACATTTTTAACCATGGCAACTATCTTGCTTATGGGCTGGCCGCAACAACGCTATGGGTGCTTGGTATTCCACACGGTTTTGCAGTGATGCATGGCAAAACCCGACGTGGTGCACTGGTGTTTGATGTGGCTGACTTAATCAAAGATACCATTGTTCTCCCCTGGGCTTTTATTTGCGCAAAGGAAAATAGCAGTGAACAAGCATTCCGTGAGCAATGCCTACAGACTTTTGTTGATTACAAAGCACTGGACTTTATGTTTGATCAGATTAAAGCTATTGCCTTAAAGACAAACTGGGACACGGAAAATGACGAGGTGGATGCCTCATGATGGTCGTTTTTGTGTCTCAGTGTGAAAAAAAAGCACTTACTAGAACGCGCCGTGTCTTAGATGCTTTTGCTAATCGCATTGGTGACAACACCTGGCAAACGATGATTACCCAAGAAGGGTTGTTTGCCGTTAAAAAGTTGTTGTGCAAAACCGCTAGTAAGAATACCGCAGTGAGCTGCCATTGGATTAAATCTCGATCGAGGACTGAGTTGGTTTGGATGGTAGGGAATCAGAATAAGTTTAATACGCAAGGCATTGTTCCTGTCAACTATACATCAGAGGAAGTCATTATGGATAAACACCCTATAGAAACCAGCAATCTTTTGGCCAATACACGCTCACAAGTATTGAGTGGCCATTTATTTTCGGTTGGATTTGTCGCATATCAGCTCTTGGATGCGCTACATATCAAAAATGAACGATTAAAGCAGTCGGTTTTTATTGCAGGTATTTTGCATGACTTAGGGAAAATTGAT
This sequence comes from Gammaproteobacteria bacterium, assembly GCA_028282395.1. The sequence continues at coordinate 880 of JANQHY010000118.1, read as the reverse complement.
CCGGCGTTTCAAAGTTGGGTGAATAAAAAAATTAAAAAAGTTCCGGAAGACTTTGTTCCGGAAGATGGAGTGCATATTGATGCGCCTGCAAAGTTTTCATTTGATAAACATCCCAGGCACCATGAGTTATCATGGATTTTAGCCGAAGCCCTATTGGATGGTTGTTCGTTAAACCTTTCACAGCAGAATCAGATAGCGCACGGTATTTATTGGCATCATACAAAACCATTTAGAAGGGAAAAGGATGACATATTTAAGAAGCCAGAAGCGATTTATGCTGTATTTAAAAAGTCGTTAACAAGCGAGAAGTTTGAAGAAATTTATAGCAAAGCTATAGCTGTGATCAAAGATATTACTTCTCTGGCTGAGAAGTTCGAAATACAAAGTTTACTGCCAGAGATCAATAAATCATTCAGCCTGAAGGTTGATTCATATCCTGATTATAAAAGGTATGACGGTTGGGCAGATGAGATCAAGGAGTATCGGGATAATGTCAGCGAAAATGCGTTGAATAACCTCGTTAGGTCAGCAGTCATTAGTGCTGATCGCTTGGTTTCCCGTTGTTCTGCTGAAGATTTAGAACAATACCTCTCAGAAGGTTCATTGGCTGAGCTGGTCGATAGAAAAGTCGCGCAGGAAAAAACTTTGCTAAAAACGGCAATTGAACACTGCTTGAAAAGCTTTGAAATGGCTTATCCGAATAGTATTCGCAATCAAAAACAAAGCGAGGTGTCAAATTCGCTGGCTGACTTAAAAGAAATCGCCACAATAAACGGAGCAGCTAAGAGGGTATCCGGAAAGATAATGCCTCCGGCCTCACCCACGCCAGAGCAGTATTTGATCATAACATGTTCTAATTCATGATGTTCAACAGCCTTGG
>JANQHY010000089.1 GCA_028282395.1 Gammaproteobacteria bacterium | reverse complement strand
ATATCACCTTGGCTTCTCATCCAATGTCATTACTGAAAAGGGCATTGTTCATTTAGCTTTGGCGTTTAACCCGTCGCATTTGGAGATTGCTGGCCCAGTGGTAGAAGGATCGGTGCGCTCAAGGCAGCGCCGTCGCCTCGATAAAGAGCGAGTGCAGGTTCTACCGATTCTGGTGCATGGTGATGCAGCAATGGCAGGGCAGGGCGTGGTGATGGAGCTGTTTAATCTGTCGCAAGCGCGCGGCTATTGCACGGGTGGCACCCTGCATATTGTGATTAACAACCAGATCGGTTTTACTACCAGTAATCCCCTCGACGCACGCTCAACACTTTACTGTACCGATGTTGCTAAAATGGTGCAGGCACCAGTATTTCACGTTAATTGTGATGATCCTGAAGCGGTTGCATTTGTATCAAAACTGGCACTGGATTATCGCATGCGCTTCCATAAAGACGTTGTCCTTGATCTGGTTTGTTATCGCCGCCATGGTCACAATGAAGCCGATGAGCCAGCAGCAACGCAGCCATTGATGTACAAAACTATTCGAAAACACCCAACGACGCTGGCACTCTATTCTAAACAGCTGCTTGATGAGAAGACAGTAACATCCGCTCAGGCGAAGAAAATCAATGATGACTATCGTGGGTTACTTGACCGTGGTTGCCCATTGGTTGAAACGTTGGCTGAGCCCCCTGATGATCTTTATAGCACTGACTGGGAACCATACCTTAAAAATACTGATCTTAATGTGAAGGTGAAGACTGCAGTACCGCTGAAACGGTTGAAGCAGCTGGCAAAAGAGATGAATACACTGCCTGATGGCTTTAAAGTACAGGCACAGGTTGGCAAGATGCTTGCTGATCGTGACAAGATGACAGCTGGGAAGCTACCACTCAATTGGGGGTATGCTGAGCTGTTAGCCTATGCGACACTATTGACCGAAGACCATCCAGTACGTATTTCCGGTCAGGATAGCGGTCGTGGCACCTTTGCTCATCGTCATGCCCGCTTACATAATCAAGTAGATGATAGTGTTTATGCACCATTGAACCATTTAAATAATGACAAGGCGGCAGCGTTTATCTGTATTGATTCAGTGCTTTCAGAAGAGGCAGTGATGGCATTTGAGTATGGTTATGCCGCAACGGAGCCTAATGCGTTAGTCATTTGGGAAGGGCAGTTTGGTGATTTTGCCAATGGTGCGCAGGTGGTGATTGACCAGTTTATCTGCTCTGCTGAGCAGAAATGGAACCGCTTTAGTGGGTTAGTACTGTTTTTACCTCACGGCTATGAAGGAATGGGGCCAGAACATTCGTCAGCACGCTTAGAGCGCTATCTACAGCTGTGCGCCCAGCAGAATATGACCGTGGCAGTCCCAACCACTCCGGCACAAATATTCCATCTATTGCGCCTGCAGATGAAGCGTTTAGCACGTAAGCCACTTATTGTAATGACGCCGAAAAGTTTGTTGCGCCATAAGCTGGCAGTATCAACATTAGATGATTTGGCCAGCGGCCAGTTTGAACGCGTATTGGCCGAGGTAGATAAGCTTAATGCCAAGGACGTTAAGCGTGTCGTACTCTGCTCTGGTAAGGTTTACTATGATCTACTGCAGCAGCGCCGTGATGATAAGATAAAAGATACTGCTATCATTCGTATTGAGCAGCTTTATCCTTTCCCGCTCGAGGAGGTATCGGCCCAGCTTGACAAATATCCGAATGCGAAAGAGGTGATTTGGTGTCAGGAGGAGCCGAAAAACCAGGGCGCCTGGTATCAAATTCAGTCCTATTTGTTGGCATGTACGGTTGAACATGGTCGCAAACTCGATTATGCTGGTCGTCGAGCTATGGCTGCGCCGGCAGAAGGCTCAGCAAAGCGTCATGCGGCTGCTCAGCGCGAGCTGGTTGCGAAAGCATTGAAGTAGACATTTTTTAACTAACTAACGATAAGGGGTTGGCACAATGGCCATTGAAATTAAAGTTCCTGTATTACCCGAGTCCGTTGCTGATGCTACTGTTATGGAGTGGCATAAAAAAGTTGGCGAAGCTGTTAGACGGGATGAGAATCTGCTCGATCTCGAAACAGATAAAGTTGTGTTGGAGGTCCCGGCACCAGAAGATGGCGTGCTCAAAGAGATTAAGAAAAATGTTGATGATGTTGTCACAGCTGGCGAGCTATTAGCGCTATTTGAGCCTGGAGAGGTCGCTGCAGAGGCACCGGCAGCAGAAGAGAAAACGGCTACTGCGGAGAAAAGTGCGCCAGTGGCTGCGGAAAAGGCTGCCACACCGGCAAGTTCTGTAGCATCATTACCGTCAACAGCTGGTGAGAATCAATTATCGCCATCACAGCGGCGTTTGGCTGCAGAACAGGGATTAAGTGCTGAGCAGATTGCGGCACAATCAGCCAATATGGCAGCGGCAGCAACGATGGCACCACGTGAAGAGAAGCGTGTGCCAATGACAAGATTGCGCCAACGTGTGGCTGAACGTCTACTTGAAGTTAAACAGAGTACCGCAATGTTGACCACCTTCAATGAGGTCGATATGTCAGCGGTCATGGCATTGCGCCAGAGCTATAAAGAGCGTTTTGAGAAACATCATGGTGTACGTCTTGGCTTTATGTCATTTTTTACCAAAGCAGTGGTAGAGGCGCTGAAACGTTTTCCTGATATTAATGCCTCAATTGATGGTAGTGATATTGTTTATCACAACTATTTTGATATTGGTATTGCAGTATCGACTGACCGTGGTTTAGTGGTGCCGGTATTGCGCGATGCTGATCAGATGAGTATGGCTGATATCGAAGGTGGTATTCGCGACTTTGCCAAACGTGGCCAGTCAGGAAAATTAAGCCTGGAAGAGATTAGTGGTGGTAACTTTACGATTACGAATGGTGGCGTATTTGGCTCGATGCTATCTACCCCGATTCTTAATCCGCCACAAAGTGCTATTTTAGGGATGCATAATATTGTTGAACGACCTGTTGCAGTTGATGGCCAGGTAGTGATTCGGCCTATGATGTATCTCGCGCTGTCTTATGATCATCGTATTGTTGATGGCAAAGACTCTGTGTCATTTTTAGTGGCAATCAAATCGCTATTAGAGGATCCGGCAAGATTTTTACTCGATTTATAATGAGTAGTATCTCTGCCACTGAGAGGATAATGTTTCATTTTAACCTGTGAGAATTGTAATGAATTTACACGAGTATCAAGCAAAGAAAATTTTTGATCAATATGGGTTACCCATCGCCCGCGGCGAGATTGCCGCGAATGGGGAGCAGACCAAAGAGATCCTGAAACTGTTAGGCGGCGACGCCTGGATCGTTAAGGCTCAGGTTCATGCTGGCGGTCGTGGTAAAGCTGGTGGCGTCAAATACTGCCGCTCAAGTGAAGAGGTTATGAGCGAAGTGCAACGGTTATTGGGCTCACGTCTGGTCACTTTTCAAACCGATGAGAAGGGCCAACCAGTGAATCAGGTATTGATTGCTGAACCGTGTGATATTGAAACTGAACTCTATTTGAGCGCGGTGGTTGATCGTGCAACGCGCCGTATCATGGTGATTGCCTCAACAGAAGGGGGAGTCGAAATTGAAGAGGTTGCTGCAAACGAGCCAGAAAAAATTCTTAAATTTTCTATTGATCCGTTGTTAGGTGTACTGCCATATCAATGTCGTGCTGTTGCATTGTCACTGGGTCTGCAGGGTAAGCAGATCAAACAGTTTGCCCATATTCTGACGGCACTGGGTAAAATGTTTGTTGAAAAAGACTTAAGTCTCGTAGAAATTAATCCATTAATTATTACGCCCGAGGGTGATCTGCTCTGTCTTGATGCGAAAGTCTCTGCTGATGAAAACGCACTTTATCGCCAAGCAGATATTCGAGAGATGCATGATCCATCACAAGAAGATGAGCGTGAAAATCGTGCACGTGACTGGAACCTGAATTACATTGCATTAAATGGTGACATTGGTTGTATGGTAAATGGCGCTGGCTTAGCGATGGCAACCATGGATATTATCAAACTGCATGGTGGCGAACCAGCAAACTTTCTCGATGTTGGTGGCGGCGCAACTCAGGAGCGCGTCATGGAAGCATTTAAAATTATTCTCTCTGACCACAATGTTAAAGGGGTGTTAATTAATATTTTTGGTGGCATCGTACGTTGTGACATGATTGCAGACGGTATTATTGCCGCAGTCAAGGAGGCGCAGGTAAATGTGCCGGTTGTGGTGCGACTACAAGGTAATAATGCTGAATTAGGTAGTCAGAAATTAAATGAGAGTGATCTGAAAATTGTTTCGGCTGAAACCCTGCAAGAAGCAGCAGAGAAAGTAATTCAAGAGGTGAAAAAATCATGAGTATTCTAATTAATAAAAATACCAAAGTTATTTGTCAGGGTTTTACCGGTAAAAACGGTACCTACCACTCTGAGCAGGCAATTGCTTATGGTACAAAAATGGTTGGTGGTGTGACGCCTGGAAAAGGTGGTGGAAAACATTTAGATCTGCCAGTCTTTGATACGGTGAAAGATGCTGTTGAAGAGACCGGTGCCGATGCTTCTGTTATCTATGTGCCAGCACCGTTTTGTAAAGACTCTATTATCGAAGCAGTTGAAGCAGGCATTAAATTAATTGTTACCATTACTGAAGGGATTCCAGTTCTCGATATGTTAGAGGTGAAATACTATCTTGATAACCATCCTGGTGTACAGATGGTTGGCCCCAACTGCCCAGGTGTGATTACACCAGGGGAGTGTAAGATTGGTATTATGCCAGGTGATATTCATCTGCCAGGTCGTGTTGGTATTGTTTCACGCTCCGGTACATTGACCTATGAAGCCGTTAATCAAACTACCGGTATGGGTTTTGGTCAAAGTACTTGTGTTGGTATTGGTGGTGATCCAATTCCAGGCATGAATTTTGTTGATGTATTAAAGATGTTTGAAGAGGATACACAAACTGAAGCAATTTTAATGGTCGGTGAAATTGGTGGTACGGCAGAAGAAGAGGCTGCTGAGTATATTAAACAGCATGTGTCAAAACCGGTTGCAGCTTATATTGCTGGTGTGACTGCACCTCCAGGCAAACGTATGGGTCACGCTGGTGCAATTATCTCTGGTGGCAAAGGCACTGCAGCAGAGAAATTTGATAGTCTCGAAGCAGCGGGTGTTACCATCACGCGCTCTCCTGCAGAGATGGGTCAAGCAATTGCCCGCGCTGCAGGCTGGGATAGTTAAGATAAATACCTTCTCCCTCCTGACTCCTCTCCCACACAAAGTGGGGGAGGGTGCCTGAAGGGTGGGAGAAGGAAATTATTACTTGTAGGGTAAATTTAATATGAGTGAATTAACCGATCTATCCGCATCAAACTTAGTCAAAGGTATTGTTAATAAAAAATTCTCTGCTGTTGAAGTGATGCAAGCTCACCTAAAGCGAATTAATCAGGTTAATCCCATTGTTAATGCAGTCGTGCAGCAATTAGATGAGCAGAGCGCGCTTAATGCTGCAGCCGAAGCCGATAAGCAGTTGGCGCAGGGCAACGCATTAGGTCCATTGCATGGGCTACCCATTACCATTAAAGACCATATTAAAGTAAAAGATTTTATTGTCACCAGTGGTTGTACAGCGTTAAAGCGGCATCGTTGCCATGAAGATGCTTTTATCGTCCAAAAACTTAAACAGGCTGGGGCAATTATTATTGGTATTACCAATATGCCGGAGATGGGCGTTGCGTTTGAAACAGATAATAATGTTTATGGTCGTACGAATAACCCTTACGATGTCACAAAAACACCTGGCGGCAGTAGTGGTGGCGAAGGTGCAGTGATAGCCAGTGGTGGTTCACCATTAGGAATAGGCTCAGACGCTGGCGGTAGTATCCGTCTACCAGCTCATTTTTGTGGCATTAGTGGCTTGAAGCCGACTCAACACGCACTGTCTTGTATTGGTAATGTCCCGGGGGATGGTGGAATACTCGGGTCGTTTGCAACATTTGGACCATTAGCACGTTATGTGAGTGATTTAAAACTATCTTTGCCAATTCTTTCTGCTTATGACAGTAGTGACCCCTATATGGCACCATCGCCGCTATTCTCTTCTGATAAGGCTGTGGGGTCGATCCGTATAGGCTATATGATTGATAACTTCACTAGTACGCCAACTCCAGAGACAGCACAGGTTATGCAGGATGCCATGACGGTGCTGCGTGATAATGGTTCTGCTGTGACGGAAGTCGATTTTCTCGATATTGACTATATGGGAAAATTTCTCCGCGATACGTTTTTTTATGGCGGTGATCGTGGCAATAGCTTTATACAGATGATGAAACATTTAAATCACGGTAAAGAGATATCACCAGCATCCACTTTTCAGACTTTTCTCGATGCAGCAGCGCAATCAGATATTTTTGATGTAACAGAAATACGTCGACGTTTTTTTGAAGCTGACCAAATACGTTTTAAAGCATTAAATCATATGCAGAATTATGACGTGATTATTCTGCCTGTTTGTGCAACGGCAGCTAAAACACATGGCACAATACATCCTGAGAGTAATGATTTTTACACTATGGCATTTAATTTATTGGGTTGGCCGGTCTGTGTTGTGCGTTGTGGAACCTCAAAAGAGGGGCTTCCCATCGGTCTACAAATTGCAGCAAAACCGTGGCACGACTTTTCAACATTAGCTGTTGCTGAACTATTAGAGCAAGCTTTCGGTGGTTGGACGATGCCGCCATTAGATCTTAATTAGATTAGCAGCTGGAATCCAATAAATTTTCTCTTACATTTTGTTTAAACATAAGCTTATATTTCTGCCCTTTTCATTACATTCACTATTGCAGTAGAATACTTTGAAGGAATTTGGGTAGTTTTATGCAAGGCTGTCATAGCCTTGCCGAGGGGTGTAAAAGCCCCTCTTTTTTTGTATCAAGAAAAATAAGCGTTTAATCAACTCTTCTTTTTAGCGCCGATTAAAAAGGCGTGCCATTGCAGGTTTATAATTTAACTCGCCAGGACGATTATTAAAGTAGATAACCGCAGTCGTGCCGGCAACAATTAATAGTGCGCCAATGATAGCATTGTCATTAAAATGATGATGCCATATGGTTAAGTCTGCTATCGCTCCTAATGGTACCGAGAGAAATAGCAAGGGGGAAACAATGACTGGTGCGAGTGTTCGTAATGCATAGCTGACACTGAGTTGATAAAGAGTTGTCGAGAGTGCTAATAGGCCAAGCAGCATAGCGCTGGTGGGTGAGACACTATGCCAATGCCAAAACATCAGAAGCGCATAAAGGGTACCGATAATATGAAAATAGAAAACAATACGTCGGCTTGGTTCAGTTTTACCAAGCGAACTCATGGTGACAATGCCAGCTGCAATCCAGAAACCTGCCATTAAGCCTACCAGTGAGGGTAAAAGAATAAAGTATTGGTCTTCTGGCTTGGTAACAAAAAACACGCCGGCAAAAGCGACAGCAATGGCTAATAGAATCGGTGGACTGGTTTTTTCACGCATAAACAGCCACATTAGCATTGGTACAAACAGTGGGCCAGTATCGCTTAACAGTACCGCATCGGCAACCGGAATATAACGTGTGGCATAACTCCAGCACAGAACCATAAGAAAACCGCAGGTGGCGCGGAGCCAGAGGAGGGAAAATTTATCTGTTTTAAGCGAGATTGGTTTAATCATTTTTATCATTGGTAGAATCAGTAAGACACCAAGAAAAAAGCGAAAGAAAACGACCTGTGTAAACGGCAAATAGGCAGACAATAATTTGACGATGATGCTAGAGCAAGCATAGCAGGTTGCAGCAAATAATACACAGCAATAACTCTTCATAGCATAAAAACCCTATAATTTCTAAATGACTTTAAAATGGTAGCAGAAAGGGTATAAAAGACAACTAAAAACATTTTTTGTTAAACTGTTGTGATTATTAGTACAGTTGCTGGATCACTTCGTCACGGCGTTCCTTGTGACGACGATTATATTATTCACTGTCAGCTTTAATGAGGGCTTTATCCGTTACAATGAAATGTGTTGGAATATCCCATGGTTGAATTGGTAACTGTGTCACCTGTTGTTGATGGTAGGCGAAGCCGCATAAAAGTGGTGCATGAGGCCAGCGCTTAATCTCGGCAAATACACGGTCATAATAACCGCAACCACTTCCCAAACGATTGCCTGCTTGATCAAAGGCAAGTAGTGGGGTGACTACCAGATCAAGCGCCCAAGGTGGAATAGTTTTCGTATGCGTATCAGGTTCAGGAATTGAAAATTGGTTAGTAATTAATTTATCGCCTTTTCTATAAAGGCGGAAATTCATATAGCCTTGGCGTATAGGGTCAAGTGCAGGAAGATAGCACTGTTTTCCTGCTTGCCAGATCTTTCCTATTAATTTGCTGGTATCTAACTCATTACGGACTGGCATATAGCAAGCAATATGTTGGCTTTTAAGAAAAATTTCACTAGTAACTAAATGCTCAATAGCTTGTTTAGCGGCATCTTGCTGTTCAATTATACTCGTTTGGTCGCGCCATTGACGCATCTGTTGTCGGATTTGCTCGATTTTTTCTGTGTTGCTCATAATGCCCTGACTCAATGGACAATCGTTAATGAACCCTAAATGCTAGGGGGGACCCGTTATACTCACTTCAGGCTCTCCTTTTTTTGGATGTGCTCAACAGTTCGTAGGGACAAATCCCAATCTTGAAAGTATCGGCTCAAGTACGAGTTGCCCACAAGCCATGGCATGGTTCTATTAAACTATGATTGCTGCTTACTGTCAAGATGGCGCGCTGTTAAGCCTCTACTTCAGTATAAAGCGCTTGATCAATACGTTGATGCATACTCTCAATACGATTAATCACTTCTTCTGACAATTGTTGATCACGATCTTCCGCAAATAGTAGATCATAAACAATATTGAGAGCGGTGATAACCGCAATACGTTCAACACTCACCATTGGTGCACTACCAGCCATCTTACGCATTTTCTGGTCGAGATATTGCGCTGCTTGCTCTAGCCCACGACGGGTTTCTGCTGAACATTTGATCTGAAATTGTCTGTCCAGTAAACGAATATCTACACGATTTTCTGTTGTCATGCCTCTTCCTGAACGGTTTTTAGCCGATCAATCATCCGTTCTATACCGTTCACCGCCTGTTCGTGGCGGACTTTTAATGCCTCATAACGCTCTTTAAGCGCTTGGTACTCGGCCCCGATTTCAGCTAATTCACGCTTGCAGTTGCCGCGCTCCTCTTTAAGATAGTGATAATTATTTAACAGATCACTGATCTTCTGCTCCAGGCCATTAATCATTTCATCAACCATTTCTGTCCCACTCCTCTTGCCGAATGATCACCTTATTGCAATATAGGCTGCTCGGCGGTGGGAGTCAATAGTCTTACAGTGAAATTTCTTCTCTACCTCTATCTGTTAAAATAGTTGACACTATGCTGCTTTTTCAGTAAATTAATGGCTGCTAAAAATTTAAGGATAGCATGATGGCAAAAAAAGGGTGTTTAGGGTTACTGCATACTGGGATTTTATTATTTGGTTTACTCTCAGTAGCAACAGCATTAACGTTGACCAGTCCAGCATTCAAAAACACTCAGACTATTCCAACTATCTATACTTGTTATGGGCGTGGATTAACGCCACCACTTATATGGCATCGGGCGCCAGTAGGTACACGCAGTTTTGCTTTAATTATTGATGATCCTGACGCGCCACATGGACGCTTTACTCATTGGATACTTTTTAATCTCCCTGGTAGTTTAACAGCGTTACCGGATAGTGATAATATTCATAGCGAGTCAGTTCCTGGACGCAATAGTAAAGGGGAGGCTAGCTATTTTCCCCCCTGTCCACCCCCACGAAGTGGTACGCACCATTATCATTTTCAGCTCTATGCATTGGATCGGCTGCTACCTTTATCGTATGGTGCACAGAAGCAGCAGG
>JANQHY010000082.1 GCA_028282395.1 Gammaproteobacteria bacterium | reverse complement strand
CTCTCCTAAGCAAGCGAAGCTTATCAAATATAATCACAATACTTATTTCTCTCGCCTTTTTTGCATTCTTTATTCTAGACAATAGAAAGTTCCTTACTTTTATACCTATTTTAATTTTATTCGCACAACTTATGCTCATGGACTATCTTATAAATAAAAAACATAACTGTTTAATAGCGAAATATGGGGATATAAATTTCTTTTTTCAAAATAAATTTACCAATCTTTGCCTGGTAAGAGTAGTAAACGACCTTAAAAATGAAGGAAAAATGAACAAAAAATTTTTTCAAGAAATCGAAGGCACGCTAAACCCTCTTCTTTCTTCTAAAGACAACTTTTTCATTCCAATCTCATCTCATCCCGCCATATGGGGAGTTATACCCATAATAACTTTTCTAATCGGCCATTTTAAAGGTGAAAAACAAATATTCTTTTCATTTATTCTTTTAATTCCTGTTGTTTTTATTATTCTGCGACTACTTAATATTTCTCAGGATTTACCTAATTATAGGATACTGCAAAGAATAGAGATGTTCAAAAATATTATTAAAAATAATTTACTAGTATAATTTTGAGTATACTAAAGGATAGCTTGGAGATTTCTTATATAAAACAAGGAACGTCACAAGATTGCGGTAGATGGATCACGCAGATTTACATCTTAAAGTGGAAGATATATACATTGGTGCCGACAGGGTGAATCGAACACCCGACCTACTGATTACGAATCAGTTGCTCTACCAACTGAGCTATGCCGGCCTACCTTACTTACTAAGCAGCACATTTAGCGCTAATTCTACCATTGCCACTAACACTAGGCAATCACTCTTACCCTGCTATAATCTTTGCCAATACAGTAAAAATCGGTTATAACTCTCAATATGGAGCAACTATTCACCAACTTAACTCGTAATGATCTGATTCTGACCGGTAATAAACGACTATCACGGCGCTTGCAGCGTGATTATGACCACTGGCAACAGAGTCAAGGCAAGGATGTCTGGCCTAGCCTCAATGTCATTCACTTTGATAGCTGGCTCGTTTCCTGCTGGCAGCAAGCTTTAGCAAAAGGCATTACAACAACAAAAATCTTGCTACAAGAGGCCCAGGCGCAACTGCTTTGGGAGCAAATAATTGCTACTTCACAAGGTAGTGGGCTGCTTAATATTAGTGCGACAGCAAAAGAGGCGCGTACGGCATGGCAATTGTTACAACAGTGGCAACTCTGTTTAGATGATCCACGCTTACAGGAGGATGATGAAAGTCGTCGCTTTGTTAACTGGGCCAACCAGTTCATTGATCAACACGATAACTTCATTGTTCCTGCTGCCCTTCCCGCGATCGTAACGACATTGATTAACCAACACCAGGTTGATCTACCAACACGTATCACACTACTTGGCTTTCTTGACATAACGCCTAACCAACAACAGCTACTTGACACATTAAAGCAACAGGGTGTAGAGGTAACGATTAAAACACGCTACCGTGATAACAATAGCGCCTCAACAATACGCCGTGCAGCTTTAACAACCACAGAAGATGAAATCATTGCAATGTTATCATGGGCAAAGTCGACACTTGCCGAGCATCCTGATGCATCTATTGCTTGTATAGTGCCACAATTAAACCAACAACGTGCAACAGTCGCACGCCATTGTCGTCACCTCTTTGGTGAAAATAGCGTTAATATTTCATCAGGCATTCCTTTTTCTACTGAACCACTGATCGACAGTGCAATCACCATTTTGCAACTTGCTCGCAACAAAATTCCTTTTGATGAAATAAGTCTGTTACTGCGCTCACCTTTTATCGGTGGTAGTGAAAAAGAGCGGCAACAACGGGCACTACTCGATTTACAGTGGCGCAAACAGAACCGTAGCTATCTCTCATTAGCTGATATAATACAGAGCCGTGATAGCCGAAGTTGTCCGCTACTTAAAAGCCAATTTAGCAATTATCCGCTCCCCACCCAACAGCAACAAAGTCCAGCTGAGTGGGCTGAACTATTTTGTCAACAGCTCTCTGCTTTAGGTTGGCCCGGCGAACGCTCATTAAACAGCCGTGAATATCAAGCACTCTCACAATGGCAAACACTCCTAGTGCAATTTTCTCAGCTTAGCCTCATTAAGCCACAGATGTATCATGGTGAAGCCGTCTCACAATTAATTAATATGGCAGCAGCAACGCTATTTCAACATCAAACGGAAGACAGTGCTATTCAGGTCTTAGGTCTGCTCGAAGCGACCGGATTACCCTTTAGCCACATCTGGTTAATGGGTCTTGATGATACGCATTGGCCCGAACCAGCAAAACCCAATGCACTGTTGCCCTGTCGATTACAGCGAGCTCTGAATATGCCGCACGCGTCTGCCAACCGTGAACTGGTATTTGCCAAAGCGGTCATGCAAGCATTGATCTACCACAGTGATGAAATAATTTTTAGCTCACCACAACAAGAACAGGATCAGCCTTTATCGCCAAGCGCTCTTCTTAGCGAGTTTGAGCAATATTTTCCATCTGCACAACAACCTTTTGCACCAACTACATCGAAGCTTGAGCAGTTGCAAGATTGGCAAGCACCGGCAATTGCTAGTGACGAAACTGTTAGCGGTGGCACGGCACTGTTTAAAGCGCAGGCACAGTGTCCCTTTCGTGCCTTTGCTAATTACCGGTTACGTACACAACCACTAGAAAGCATTACACCTGGGCTTAATCCACGTCAACGCGGCATTCTCCTGCATAAAATATTAGAGCTATTTTGGGACAAAATTTCCAGCCATGCTGAACTCTGCTCCTTTAATGAGGAGGCATTGATTACGCTACTGAATGAATTAATTGACCAAGCAATTACCTTACAACTTAATCATCATGGTCTTGCGAAACGTTTTCTTGAACTAGAGAAGACCCGTTTACTAGCATTAATCAAACTCTGGCTTGACGTCGAAAAAGCCCGTCCACCTTTTACAGTAGTTGCCCGCGAGCAGTGGCAGAAAATTGCTGTGAAAAATATTGCCTTAACCATTCAAATTGACCGTATTGATCAATTGGAAGATGGACGGCAAATTATTATTGATTATAAAAGTGGCGCCAGCTGCAGTGTAAAAAGTTGGTTTGGCGAACGCCCAGACGAGCCACAGCTACCACTCTATGCTGCGACTCAGAAAAAGAAACCGGCAGCGATCTATTTTTCCCAAGTCTATCGCAATAAACTGCGAATGGTTGGTATTGCCGATAAAGGTATTCAACTACCCGGCACCATCCCACTTGCCAAGTTGGTTGACAACTATCCCGGTGCCCAAGGCGATTGGCGTGCTCAGTGTGATTATTGGCAAAAAACTGTGTTTGATCTTGCTGAACAATTTAGTCAGGGTGAAGCACGCGTTGATCCAAAAAATGGCGAAGCCACCTGCCGCGCCTGTTTTTGTCAACTGGCACCACTGTGCCGCATTAATGATGTATGAAGAGTGCCCTAACCCGCGGCTTGATGAATAAAATAGCGTTTTAATTGTGGTGACTGATTCAACAGTGCTAAACCCTGTCGCCGCGCAGTGACTACAGCACCATTTTGATTGGCAAACAGCCCCTTCAACTGATCGACAAACCACAACGCTTTAGCATTTTCAGGACGCCGTTGGCGCTGATAACGGCGCAACAGTGAAAAATGACCTATCGGGAGAGAGCGTGCTGCTGCTTGCTGAATAATCTCGGCTAATGCACCGGCATCAGCCATCCCGAGATTTAGTCCTAAACCAGCCAGTGGATGAATACGGTGAGCAGCGTCACCTATCAGGGCCAATCCTGGCTGCACATAGTCACTAGCATGTCGGTGTGATAAAGCAAAATCACAACGTTGGCTGGTTTCAATTACCTGACCTAAACGGTGATCAAATGAATCGGCTAACAATTGACAAAAAGCACTATCCGATAATGTTAATAGCTGCTTAGCCTCGGAAGTACGACAGGACCAAACAATGGCACAACGATGTGGATCAGTTAATGGTAAAAACGCCAATGGCCCATGGGGAAGAAAAATCTGCCATGCTGTCTGGCGATGTGGTCGTGCAGTTGTGACATTAGCAACCAGCGCACGCTGATAATAGTCATGGCCAACAAATTCAATTGCCGCCTGCTGGCGCAACCATGAGTTAACGCCATCGGCAGCAATAATTAATGGCGCTTGAAATTTTTCACCTGTCGTTAACTCAAGATGATTGGTTGTGCCATCGTAATGCCACTTTTGTGGTGTTGCCCCATAAAGAAACTTCAATGTCTCAGAGGCGTGCAAATGCTGATACAGTGCATGATGAATCTGCTGCTCACTAACAATATGACCTAATACCGGTTGGCCAACGGTATCAGCAGAAAAATTTAACTGCTGCTTACCCCCCTCTTCCCACACCACCATTTTGTCATAGGGGCTGACTGTTAATGATGACCATAGCTGTAACTGTTCAAGCAGCCGTTGGCTATGTGGATTAATTGCACGCTGGCGCAAGTCTTCACTATCTACTGCAGCAGGAGGCTTATCCTGGCGTTCGATGACAGCCAGCGTTAGTCCGCTGTGTTGGAGTAGTGCCGCTAGAAGCAGGCCGCTAACACCGCCACCAATGATGATAATATCTCGCTGTTCTATCATGTTTTACTGTTCTCCACTTAGCCCCCCTATTCTATACCCGTTTTCATCTAAGTTGCGACTGTTACCATAAAATTGCTATCATTAGCCGCATCAATACGCTTAACGGTTAGCAGCAAATTGTCCAATACTAACAATGCAGAGAATGGCACGCAATCACAATGGCAGCAGATCAGTCGCCATATTGACTTTTTATCGCCACAGAACCGCTATCGCTGCCGCCACGCCAGCCGCAAAAATGCCCTGTTAGCGCGCGCTATCGGCATTAAGGCCCGAAACGAAGT
>JANQHY010000037.1 GCA_028282395.1 Gammaproteobacteria bacterium | reverse complement strand
AGTGCTTGAAATTTAAAGCTGTTTCAAGTCGATCAACTTTTCCCCTATAAGATGATCATGACTCTCGGCACATCTTAAAAAAAATAAGTCATTATTGTTGATATGGCAATTTATAATGTGATCGGCACTACAAAGACAATTTGATTATACGAATGTCACATTCGTGCAAAGTTAAAATGTCACTTTTGGTAAAGACTAAGACGCGACATGAATCAAGGGATGGTGACAATGAGTATAAAGGAAGTGGATCGTTTAAAGCTGTTGGAGCAAGTGCTATCTAAACAGCTAACACAAACACAGGCAGCCAAGCAATTAGGCCTTAGCCGTCGTCAGGTAGTGCGGCTGTGCCAGGGCTACCGAACAATGGGTGAAGTAGCTTTAGTTTCCAAGCGACGAGGCAAACCCAGCAACAATCGTATTAGTAAAGCCGTTCGCAATCAGGCAATCGGACTGATTCAATCACACTACCATGATTTTGGCCCGACTCTGGCCCATGAGAAGCTCACAGAGCAACATGGCCTGCGTCTGTCACGAGAATCAGTGCGTAAACTGATGCTTGATACTGCCCTCCATATTCCGACAAATGGTAAAGGTCCATACCGAAGACATGGGTTACAGTTTGCATTCGAGACATAGGTAACACTTTCAACATGAATGGTTGGAAGAGGCAGGCTTAGATTTAATCGATCCAGGAAAAGGTAAGCAAGCTGCCCTGCTTCTAAAGAGGGAACAAGGTCAGTTTTGCAAACAATTATTTTGCTAGCCAAGTTTAAAACCTTATCATTTATCTGTATGATTGTAACATTAAATCAAGATACCAACCTTACCGCATGAAATTTAAAATAATTAAGACCTTAATAATTATAAATTTTTTATTTTCTGCTGTAGTACTTGCTGGCTGCCCTAAGGATGATAGCCCTGCTAATAATAGTGAAAATGAAACAGCCACAGTTTTCTTAGAAACCCGTGCTGATGTTCCTAATGAAGTCGCCACAGGGAGTGAAGCTGTTTTTAATACTAAAGTGGATTATGGAACAAACTCAGCAATTAATAGCTTTGTTGTTTCAGCAACACAATCAGGTACTGCCAGTATCAACTATATTACCTACCCAACTGCTAGCAATGTCAACATAACCCCTATTACCGGGGATGTTGGGCCTGGTGAATACTGTTATGCTAACGGTGTTGGAGCCACTCTTTCTCAAGGCCAGTCATGCACAGTCAGCTTTTTAGCTGAAAGTAATGTTGATAACACCACCTTCAATGGAACTTTAGCTGCTGGTGTGACAACTGATGAGGGAGAAAGCACCCTCACCAAAAGGTTTAATACTACCTTTGTATCTTCCTCAAGTATTAGTAATACAATTTCACTAGAGAATGATACTGCACCGATTCTATCTCCTGATACTATAGCAAGTTTTGTTATTGAAAATCAAAATAGTAGCGCATTAAACAATTTAAAGCTCCACTTAGGTTCATTGCCTTCTGCTGTTTTTGATGGAATACAAACCGATACGATTACGGGTGGCACTTATAATGCAACAGATAAAACCATCGACGTAGACAGTGACATTGCTGCAGGTGAAACTCATACAATCAGCTTTCAGCTTAAGGGTAATATACAAACGGCCCTCTTTGATAACTATAGTGGCCTCACAGATAATACTAACCAGAACCTGATTTACCTCAGTGCTTCCAATGCACAGGACTTCTCTCCGGATCTATCTGTATTGCTCATACCTGCCACTTTGACCTCTGCCACGTTTCACAGCCCCGGCACACAAAATATGTTACTAACTAACCATAGTAACGATACGTTAACTATAGATAGCTTTACTGAAAATAGCTTACCAACTAACGTCAGTATCTCTGACAATGAATGTACTAGTGGGCAAGTAATTAGCGCTGGAGGGTCTTGCCAAATCCCCATGGTTGCTACACAAAACGCTCATGGTGCAACTACAGGTGCTGTAACGGTGAGATTTCATGACAGTAACAGTAACAGCTTTACTACAGATGACCAGGTGGAAGCTAAATCCGTTATTGTAGAGGGCATAACCTTAGCGCTACAGAATGAAAATTTCATGGTTACTCATGATAAAACTGTGGATGTTGAAATTAAAAATGAAGGTAATTTTGACTGGCAGTTGCCAGACAGTGCTGACTACGATAGGGTTTTCACTGCTACTGATACGGATGATAACCCAGTATCCGGTTTAAGTATTACCGATCCTAAAGAAAGCTCACCTGCATGTAAAAATGGTAAAGTTGCCCCAGATAGTACTTGCTTTATTGGCATTCATGCAGATACTTCAGTAGATTCAGATGCACAGTATTTGTTGAAAACAAGTCGGGCTCATAGTGTTAATTTGCTAGAGGACTTAACTGATAACTTTGCCATCATTTCCTCTGTTACGACAGGCATTTCCAATGATGAGGGCACTGTATACCCGGCAATCAAGTCAATTAAATTGATTAATACAACCGCTGCTGAGCGCATAGTGACAGCGTCGATTGATCACTCAGGGTTTGATGTATACGATAATACTGGCCAGACTTGGTGTAACACGACAGTTTGTAGTAATTCCTGTTTCACATCCACAAGCCCTTTTAGTGGTGGAAATTTTAGTCTGCCTTCCATAGCTTCCGGCACACCCGGCACGTGTTACATTTACTTACATACAAACGAAAGTACTGTAGGTAATACCCAAAGCGCGATTTTAACAGTTGGAAATATTGGCTCTTCTGGTGGTGAAACCAAAGATTTTAATTTATCAGGAGACACCATCTTATACGCCGGTGGCAACTTCACAAAAAGTGGTGATGGTACTATTACTAATTTGGGTTACATTGCAGAATTTGATGGAACCGCCTGGCAACCGGTAGGCAACAATGATGGGTTTAATAATATTGTCAATACACTTTATGTGGGCGGTAATGGCTATTTGTATGTCGGTGGTGATTTTACACAAACGGGAGATGGGGCTATAACCAACCTAGGACGCATTGCATTTTATAATGGCAGTTCATGGGCTGCAGTAGGAGGTAGCGAAGGGTTCAATAATGATGTGAGAGCTATGGGTATTGACTCAAATAACACATTGTATATAGGGGGTAGTTTTGTTCGCACAGGAGATAACAGTATTAGTAGTCTGGGTAGAGTAGCACAATATGAGAATGGTCATTGGTCTACTATAGGCGCTACGCAAGGATTTAACACTCATGTGCGAGCGATGGCTATTCGTTCAAACAATGTGATTTATGTGGCAGGCAATTTTGCTCAATCGGGTGATAGATCGATAACGCATCTAGGACGTATTGCTCAATATAATGGCAGCACCTGGTCTGCTCTTGGCTCTACACAAGGTTTTAATAATACAGTTTTTGCGCTTACAAAAGACAACAGCGACAACTTGTATGCTGGTGGCAGTTTTACTACATCCGGAGATGGAGCTATAACCAACCTGGGTAGCGTTGCAGAATTTGATGGTAGCAATTGGTCAGCTATTGGGGATAATAAAGGCTTTAATAGTACTGTTCGTACACTTGCACTTGATAGCAGTGGCAATCTATACGTTGGAGGACAGTTTGTAAGAACCGGAGACAGGACGTTGACCAGCCTGGGGCGAATTGCAAAGTTTGATGGCAGTCGTTGGTCAGCAGTAGGTACAACTCAAGGCTTTAATCATACTCTACGGGCAATAGCAATTGATGGAAATAATAACATCTATGTCGGGGGAGATTTTATCCGCACCGCAGATAAATCAATAAAGAACTTAGGGCGTATAGCCTATTATAATGGCTCAACCTGGCAAGCCGTGGGTGCAGCTCAAGGCTTCAATGCTCAAGTTTATACTCTAGCTTTAGCGACTACGATTAGTGTTTCAGACTAGCATCACCTTCTTGATAGAAGGTATTTAAAGCTAATAGACTTCCAAAGTATAAATAAAATCAGGAGTCTAAATGCCAAGCAACACATGGGAATTAACAGGTAAAAAAGCGCTCATTACCGGCGCCACACAAGGTATTGGTCTCGCCATTGCCCAGTGTTACTTACAAAAAGGTGCTGAAGTTTTTATTACGGCACGTACTGCTGAAACGATTGATGCATTAATCTCAGGCTGGAGGGAATCAGGTTATCAAGCTTATGGTGCACCGTGTGATATGGCTGATCCAGTGCAGAGGGTTAGGTTGATTGATTCGCTGCAAGAAACATGGCCACATCTGGATATTCTGGTCAATAACGTTGGCCCCAATTTTAAAAAACCATTCAGTGAATATTCATTGGCGGAGTTTAACTTCCTCATTGAGAGCAATATGACCGCCTCGTTTCATATCACGCAACTGTGCTGCCCATTGTTAAAAATAGCCCAGCAATCCAGCATCATCAACATTTCTAGCGTTAGTACAGAAACTATATTTAAAGGCTCAGGCCCGCACGGTATGGCTAAGGCTGGCCTTGAAAGTTTCACTCGCACTTTGGCAGTTGAGTTGGGTGGTGATGGTGTTAGAGCTAATGCAATATTGCCAGGCTTTACTGCAACAGAAACCTTTATGAGCAAATATGATGACCGTTACTTACAACGTGCTTTAAGACAGATACCACTTAACAGAATGGCAAACCCTACGGATATTGCAAATTTGGCTTGTTTTTTAGCGATGCCAGCTTCTTCCTATATTACCAGCCAATGTATTAACGTAGATGGTGGCTTTACTATTTATGGTTTTGGCGGCGTTATTGAAAGTGAATAAGGTTGCTTGCGTGAGGGCATCTCAACAGCTATTACCATCGATCACAATATTGTAGACTACCAAGCAATCAATGTATTTTACTGAGATAAAATGCCTTACTGCACACTACCGGACAAGACTAAGCTATATTCTGAAACCTATGGCGCCGAGCTTGACTTATCTTCGCCAGAAACCCCAGTCAAACCGACCATCATCGTATCACATGGCGGCCCCAAGGCAGATCATACTTTTCATGTACCATTCTTTAAGCATTTAGCAGATAGTGCCAAGCGTAGCGCAAGTGCATTCTCTCGTGCTGATGTAGAACTATACTTGTTGAAAAATACCGAGTTTAGCACCATTGACGCCCCTGAAACAGTGCCAGCCACTATTCGACAGTTTCTAGAGGGTGTCGTCAAATTATACACCACA
>JANQHY010000008.1 GCA_028282395.1 Gammaproteobacteria bacterium | reverse complement strand
AGTAAAGCAGTTCCATGTCGCAATTAAGGGGCCATTAACGACACCCGTTGGCGGCGGTATTCGTTCAATTAATGTTGCCTTCCGTCAACAGCTCGATCTTTACATCTGTTTGCGTCCAGTACGCTATTTCAAAGGGGTTCCGAGCCCGCTGAAAACACCAGAAAAGACGGATATGGTAATTTTTCGCGAGAACTCTGAAGATATTTATGCCGGTGTTGAGTGGCAAGCAGATAGTGATGGTGCCAAGCAGGTTATTGATTTTCTCCAGCAGCAGATGGGGGTAAATAAACTGCGTTTTCCTCAGCATTGTGGTATTGGCATCAAACCGATATCCCAGGAAGGAACAACTCGCTTGGTTAGGGCGGCTATTCAGTACGCCATCGATCATGATCGTGACTCAGTAACGCTGGTGCATAAAGGCAATATTATGAAATTTACTGAAGGAGCGTTTCGTGATTGGGGTTATGAGGTGGCGGACCAGGAATTTTCTGCGCAACTGCTTGATGGCGGCCCATGGCGTGTCATAAAGAGCCCTAGTAATGGCAAAGAGATTATTATCAAAGATATGATTGCTGATGCTATGTTGCAGCAAATCCTACTGCGCCCAGCAGAGTACAGTGTTGTTGCAACAATGAATCTTAATGGTGACTATATTTCCGATGCGCTAGCTGCTCAAGTTGGTGGTATTGGTATTGCGCCAGGTGCCAATATTGGTGAAGGTATTGCTATGTTTGAGGCAACACATGGTACGGCACCTAAGTATACTGGACAGGATAAAGTTAACCCTGGGTCATTAATACTCTCTGCACAGATGATGTTAGCCCATCTCGGTTGGAATGAAGCAGCAGAATTGATTATTAAAGGCGTTGAAGGGGCGATTGCAACCAAGCAAGTGACCTATGATTTCGCACGTTTAATGACAGGATCTACCCAAGTAAGTTGCTCACAGTTTGGCCAGAAAATTATTGAGCAGATGAAATAACCTATTTTTTTTGCTAACTCTATGAAAATAGTATATATTATGCCTATAATAATATTTCCTCTGTTTTAATAACAGAAAGGGATGAGCCTAGTAGAATTTAGGTTTATAATTAGATTAGCGGCGATAAATAGAAGGCGTGACGCATGGCAGAACAATATGATAAAGAAGAGCAAGAAATTACTGCTGAGAGGCTGTTACTGGCACTTTTGGATGATCAACCTACGGCAGCAGTACTAGAGGCTTGTGGTGCTAACACCCTGCGCTTACGTGCGCGATTGAAGACCTATATCGAGCAGCGAATAGGTAGTAGCCCGACGAAAGAGAAGAAAATTAACCAAGAGATTCAGCAGATCCTACAGCAATTAATGGCACAGAAAGAGTCGGCAGGCGGTGTCGAGATTGTTGGCATTGATCTATTGCTAGCACTATTTGATCAACCCAATAGCCAAGCGGTGGTTTTCTTAAAGGAGGAAGGGGTTAGTCGCTTGAGTATTTTAAACTATGTCTCGCAAGATCTATCCAAATCAGGTTGGAAAGGGGTTGGGGTTGAAAAGGCACAGTTTGATGAAGAGCGCATGGGAGGCCGTCAGATGATGAGCCGTGAGCGCGGTAATGCCGAAGGCGGTGGCTCCATTTTAGAGCAGTGTACGATTAACCTCAATGAAAAAGCGTTATCAGGGAAAGTTGAACCCTTGATTGGCCGTAGTGAAGAGTTGCAGCGGACGATTCAAGTGCTCTCGCGACGACGCAAACATAATCCTCTCTATGTTGGTGAGGCTGGGGTAGGTAAAACCTCAATGGCCGAAGGTCTGGCAAAAATGATAGTTGATGGTAAAGTGCCAGAGCAGTTACATAGTTCAGTCGTCTATATGCTGAATGTTGGATGGTTAGTAGCTGGCACGAAGTATCGCGGTGATTTTGAAAAACGTATGAAAGTCCTGTTTGAAAACCTTAAGCAGTTAGAGAATCCGATACTTTTCATTGATGAGATTCATACGATTATTGGTGCTGGCTCAACATCAGGAAAAGAGGGTAGTGCATTTGATTTTGCTACCTTCCTAAAGCTGCTACTCAATTCAGGCGATATAAAATGTATGGGTTCAACAACCTATCAGGAATACCACAATATTTTTGAAAAAGATCGAGCATTGGCACGACGTTTCCAGAAGATTGATATTGTCGAGCCGACAGTTGATGAGAGTATCGCTATTCTTACCGGTTTGAAAGAGCGTTTTGAACGCCATCATAATATCCAATATAGTGAGGAGGCGCTTAGAGCCTCGGTGGAGTTATCAGATCGCTATATTAATGATCGTCA
Organism: Gammaproteobacteria bacterium; assembly: GCA_028282395.1. The sequence goes on along the minus strand of JANQHY010000008.1, from coordinate 12,215 downwards.
TCTGCCCGATAAAGCCATTGATGTTTTAGATGAGGCTGGGGCGTTCCATGCACTATTACCGACAAAGGAGCGTAGTGGCACGGTTGAAAAGAGTGATATTGAACAGGTTGTGGCAAGAATGGCACGTATTCCAGCCAGCAATGTTTCCAGTGAAGACAAAACTGTATTGAAAAATCTTGAACATGACCTGCAAGCAGTGATTTATGGACAGGATCGGGCGATCAGTGTTTTGGTAGCGGCCATTACGCTAGCGCGTTCTGGCCTTCGCGGAGGGAATAAACCTATCGGTTGTTTTCTTTTTGCTGGCCCTACTGGTGTAGGTAAGACAGAGGTGGCGGTACAGTTGTCAAACTTGTTGAAGATTGAGCTGTTACGCTTTGATATGTCTGAATATGCTGAGCGTCATACCATTTCGCGTTTATTGGGAGCGCCTCCAGGCTATGTTGGTCATGATCAGGGAGGACTGTTAACTGATGCGGTATTAAAACATCCCCATGCGGTGGTATTAATGGATGAGATTGAGAAAGCGCACCCAGAAATTTATAATGTGCTACTGCAAGTAATGGACTATGGTAAATTAACCGATAGTAGTGGTCGTGAGATTGATTTCCGCCACACTATTATTATTATGACTTCGAATGCAGGCGCATCTGAAATGAGTAAACGCTCGATTGGCTTTGCTGAACAAGATTGTTTAAGTGATAGTATGGGCGCTATTAAACGTGCATTCACGCCGGAATTTCGTAATCGTCTCGATGACATCATTCAATTTGCTGCGCTTGATATGGCAACCGTTGCGTTTGTTGTTGATAAATTCATTGGCGAGCTTGAGCAGCAGTTGAATGAAAAAGGGGTGACACTGAAGGTATCAAAAGCAGCACGCCAATGGTTTGCTGAAAACGGTTATGATGAGCAGATGGGGGCGCGGCCCATGGCACGCCTACTGCAGGAGAAGTTGAAAAAACCGTTGGCCAATGAGCTACTGTTTGGTCGCCTGGAAAGTGGTGGCTGTATTAAAGTAAAAGTCCTGCAGGGCGATATTGAAATTGAATTTGAAGAGTTAGCACTGCATTAATCGCCACGCAATGTGTGTGGATGGAAAACTGCTATTCTAGAGATAAGATATTAGCGTTTTCCTTTATCATCACCGCTATCATCCTTACTGCGTTTAATGCCGCGGTAGGTAATTCGCCCTTTTGTTAGATCATAAGGGGTGATCTCTACCTCAACATGGTCGCCTGTTAAGATACGAATATAGTTTTTGCGCATTTTGCCGGAGATATGGGCAGTAATAATATGACCAGTATCTAGTTTAACGCGAAATGTCGTGTTAGGCAGCGTTTCAATAACGGTTCCTTCCATTTTAATATGCTCATCTTTTGCCATAATTTACTCAATTTTGTAATTAACTTAGTGAGATGATGCCAGAAATAGCGATAAAAGCAAGTTATCCGTTGTGATTAGCACAGTATAAGCGTGAAAATTTGCAATTAAAAAGGAAAGTGGCTATTCTAATCACGTACAAGGATAGTTTTATGCTATTTGTGAGTGGAAATTTAACTGTATAGCAGAGGGTACACATGATGAAGAGATTTTCCCGCTATTTTCTACTAGGTGTTCTGGGAATTTTACCACTCGCTGGTTGCCAAACACCACCAACACATCAACAAGTTGGTACTGTTGTTGGTGCTGGGGCAGGAGCATTGATAGGTAGTCAATTTGGTGATGGATCAGGGCAGCTAGTTGCAACTGGCGTAGGCGCGGTCTTAGGCGGTGTCATTGGTAGTCAAATTGGTACCTATATGGATAGAACTGATGATCTCTCAATGCAGCAGACGCTAGATAATAATCCTATTGGTCAACCAACAGAGTGGAACAATCCAGATAACCATCAGCAATATGTGGTTGTACCTACCCGAACGTTTATTTATGAACGTCAACCCTGTCGCGACTATACCGTGATTGTAACGCGTCCCAATGGCGGTCGTCGTGTAGTTCATGGTACTGCTTGTCGTGAACCCAATGGTGAGTGGCGCGCTGTTCGCTTTAAAGAGAGACCACGCACTCCCTACGTCTATCTTCCACCTGGTTACTAATAGTGACAAATGAAACAGAAGACCGTTTATCGTTGTCAGCAGTGTGGTAATCAAGCACCAAAATGGAGCGGCCAATGTAGTGCTTGCCAGCATTGGAATGTGCTGGTAGAGGAGCAGGTTCAAACCAATGGCAGGGGTAGAAATAGTCGTAGCCTGCTTGCATCACAGAGTGATGTGACACTGCTTGCTGATGTGCCACTCGACCGCTCAGTTCGACTTAGTACCACTATTGAAGAGTTAGATCGTCTACTTGGTGGCGGCTTAGTCATGGGGGCAGTGATTTTAATTGGTGGTAGCCCGGGGATTGGTAAATCGACGCTGTTATTGCAAGCGCTAGCAGCCTTAAGTCAACAGCATGCGACCTTGTATGTGAGTGGTGAAGAGTCCCTGCAGCAGATTGCTTTGCGCGCAAAGCGGCTCAATGTTCCACAGCAGGCAGTCAAACTATTGGCCGAAACCAATGTTGATAATATTATTGCCGCAGCAAAAAAAGAGCGGCCGCAGGTTATGGTAATAGATTCTATTCAGACGCTATTTAGTGAAACGTTATCGTCAGCACCGGGTTCGGTTGGCCAGGTGCGTGAAAGTGCTGCCACCTTAGTAAATTTTGCCAAACAGCATGGTATTGTTATTTTCCTTGTTGGTCACGTGACTAAAGAGGGCGCTATTGCTGGGCCTAAAGTATTGGAGCACATTGTTGATACGGTACTTTACTTTGAAGGGGAATCTAGTGGTCGTTTTCGCTTATTACGTGCAGTTAAAAATCGTTTTGGTGCGGTAAATGAACTGGCTATTTTCGCTATGAGTGATAGTGGTTTAAAAGAGGTCAGTCATCCTTCAGCTATTTTTCTATCGCGCTATCAACAGTCTGCCCCAGGGTCAGTAGTCATGGTGACCTGGGAGGGGAGTCGACCATTATTAGTTGAAATTCAGGCGTTGGTAGACGAGAGTCGCTTGAATAATCCTCGTCGAGTAACGGTAGGTTTAGAAGCTAACCGACTAGCTATGTTGCTTGCCATTTTGCATCGTCATGGTGGCGTCACTACCTGGGATCAAGATATTTTTGTTAATGTTGTCGGTGGCGTAAAAGTATTAGAAACAGCGGCAGATCTACCATTGATTTTAACAGTCTTATCGAGTTTGCGTGATAGAGTTTTGCCACGTGATTTGATTGTCTTTGGTGAAATTGGCCTATCTGGTGAAATCCGTCCAGTACAGAGCGGCCAGGAGCGTTTGAAAGAGGCAGCTAAACATGGGTTTAAACGCGCAATTGTGCCACAAGCCAACGTGGGGAAATTAGCTTTACCCGGCATTGAGGTAGTTGGTGTGAGTCATCTACAAGGGGCTTTAGCAGCGATAGAGTAGACTTCTTTCCTAATATTCAACAGATTTACATGCCAGCATTAGTCAGCTGCTGGTGGCTAAATTATGACTATTGCTAATTTTCGCTGGATCTTCTTCATCAATGTCCCGTTATTTATCATCAGTTTCTTAATTTGTCTGTATTCGGTGAGGGAATCAAAAGGTGGGTAGTATTAAAATTGATTGGTGGGGCGCGGCGAGACGATGGCGAGGGCCCTGAACGACGGTGGCTAAGTAGGATGAGTTAATTTTAGTGTTAAGTTGTGGTAATTAATTTTTTTAATAGACTCTCTTGAAACTCTCTTGATTTGGCATGACCGGCAATAGAGTTGTTTACCATAATCGAAAAGATAAGCGTTTTCTTGGGCGATACAAACAGATAACCAGAGAGTGTAGTGACATTGTGCATCGTACCAGTTTTTGCCCAGACCTTATTAACTAATGGTGGTTTTTTCATTCTATTGCTTAATGAGCCACTACGACCAGCAACTGGTAACCCTGGCATGATATTCTTTTTTAGCATCGGGTCATGATAGATGCTAAAAAGCAGTGCAGTTAACTGTTGGGGTGAGACTAAATTATAACGTGAAAACCCTGCACCATCTTCAAGGCTAACTTTATTGAAATCTATTTTAACCAGCGGTTTTAAAATTTGTTTAATTGCTGAGACGCCTGCTTTAATTGAACCGATACCATAAACCTTCTTTCCTAATGTACGGTCGAAACTCATCGCATAGACATTGTCTGAGACTTTTAACATATGTTGGACCATGTGGTTCAGTGGTGCAGACTGATGTTGAGCAGCTATATTGATAGGTTGGGGAATTTTTCCATTAATAATTTTACCGTTTAATTGTAGATGCTCTTTCGTTAAAATTCTTGCAATTGCTTGCTTAGCAAAAAGATTAGGATTCTGTATCGCAAAAGAGAAATACTGTCGCTGATTAGCCGGAAAACAGCCGTTCAACCACAGCTGGTTGCGACTATCAACATGTGGTTGAAATACACAACTAAGTAGAGCTTTTTGATCTGCTACGACTAAATTATTGTGTAAGCCAAACAATCCTTTCGGGGTGATAGGTGAAGCAATAAATCTATTATGCGCTAGTTTGAGATTAATACTAAAACAATTATGATTGAGAATAATACTTGTTGCTGGTGCGCTATAACAGAAGGGTAGGTCATCAACAGGTGTGCCGAGACTATGATTAGGCCCTGTAAAAATAGTGTCATCCAAGACAATATTACCATCAATCGTGTTAATTCCCATTATTTTAATTTTTTTGAATAGCTGTGCTAAATCAGTAATAGTTAAGCTTGGATCACCGCTAAAGTGAAGATAGAGGTTGCCCTGTATACGATCTTTATGGCGTGCTGAGGGTTGCCAGCCAATCGTAGTTTGAAAGTGGTAATTAGGTCCTAGTAGACGCAGTATCGCTGTTGCAGTGAACAGCTTTGTATTGCTAGCTGGACTAAAATAATGGTTAGCATGATAAGCTAAAATAGAAGCGCCATTATCAGCGTTTATGACCCTATAGCCAATTGAAGCGCCAGGAACACTTTTTTCTGCAAGTGCGGAGATAGTATTGTTAAGGCGTACCTTTTCTGATGTTGAAATATTCTTATATTGTTGTGCATTGGCGCTGGAGGTGACTAGTATAGTTCCTATAACACTTAATAAGGCTAACTTTGACCAGTTACGCCAAGGTTGTGTTCGTTTCATATAGATTTCCTCAACACTGCACAAAGTAGCCATTATAATGTCACGCTATCTAATTTAATAGGGTAGAAAATGGTAACTGGCGCTTATTTGCGGAGTTGACGTGTGAGGAACTTTCAGGATGACGGTGGAATCAAATACTAGCAAAATGGAACTAAAGGCGCCAAGATTTAATTGAAAATAATTTCATTAATTAATATTTCCTTAATGTTTTAGCGATAGTTCTATGCTATTTTTTACAAGTTAAATATAAAATATCTTATAAAAAATGATTTTGTTCAATAAAAAAACATTTTTTGTGGGAGTTGATAGTAAATAGAAAATAAGAAAAATAAGGGTCTGAACGATGAAAAGAGTATTGATTGCTTTATTTTTTGGTGTTATTGCACCTGGAGCATTATCAGCAAATAGTGTTACGTATAGTCAAAATGCCCAAAACAACTCTGTTGATCCTTACTCAACTTATAATCAGCGACCAATTTTCTCTCAGTTAACACAACCAATACCTTACCCTGCTGCCTATGCGGAGCAGAGTAGTCTTACGCTTACTAGTGCGCAGTGGGGGTTTAATGGCCCACTTGATTTAAGTGTTATTCTTAGCCATCTCTACGGTGCTATTGTTAGCGCCCAATATACGAAAAGATTTGGTAATTATAATGCTGCCTCACTCTTACTTGATGGTAATGATAGTCAGCATCGCATCAATTTAACCTGGGGTTCGCAGTTGAGCGATACTCAGTTGTTAAAAATGACGATGGAGCATCTATCGCAAAAGATAAAATTCAGTTTTGTTACCGGTAATGATAAAGAGTGGGTATCACAAAATGCTTATGGTGTTGAGTACAAATTTTTACGACCAAAACGTGTTCTAAATGATGTTGATGTCAAATGGTATTATAGTAAAGCAGAAAATATTGACCTAAGCCCAGTTTTCTATTTTCAGGACAATGTTGAATGGCGTAATGATAGACGTATCGCTGGCGGTATTGCGCAGGGCGGTAGCGCCGGTGTCCATTTTCTGCCAACCAGACATACCTTAATTGGTACGGCGGTTAACTATAGTTCAGTCCATTATGATACTCGCTACAATACAACTAATGACGATAGCCATGGGTTAGGCGGTAGTGTTAGCCTTGAGCAGTTATTAACGCAACGTACGAAAGTTCATTTCCTTGCTACTGATGTAGTGCCACTGCAACACTATGAGGCGGGAATTGATTACACACCAAAAACAGAGCTTGGAACGCATCTTAATTTAGCTCTCTCGGTTGCGCGCGATATCGGTGGCGATGGTCTGCGCAATGATAGCCAGGCAATATTAAGTTTGAACTATGTTTGGGGTGATCAACCTATTGCAGCCGATTCAACAACGCAACAATCAACTCGTCAGCAGTGGAATAATACTACTTTAGGGGTCACAAATACTAAACAAGATCTGATGGCGTGGACACATCAACCTGCAGTCAAGATGGCGCAAGTACTAGCAATTGCTGATCAGCGTGTGGTCAGAGTGCGTAACATTGTCATGATAGATCTAAGTGATAATGGCGATTGGGTGATGAGTCCAGAAGTCTTTAAGAAAAGAGCCTCAGCAAATGAGGAGCCGATTAAAGAGGGTATTATTACTGTCAATACCGCTCGTGGTACACTTGATGAAACCACCGTTTTAAATCAGCTGGCAGCAGCTAAGGATGCTCAGGGCAATCAGTTAGGCAGTTATCTTAATTTTGATATTGTCAGTGAGAACAGTCACGAGATAAAAGTCTCTGCAGCATTACGTGGTGATTCGCCAGAATTTTCTGGTTCAGATAGTTTTCATATTGATGAAACGGATACAGCAGGCGATTCAGCCACTGCAACACTTAAGCTAACTATGATAGGAACCGTACCGGTAGGTAACGATGTCAATACGAATATTAATAAGACACGCAATGAGCAGGTCACGAAACCTTTAGCACAAGGTAGTTTTAGTGCTAAGACACCTATTACCGATTATAAGATTTGTCCGGTTAATGCCAAGGAGATAGATGATTGTGCCCATAGCATGGATGGTGTGACAATTAATCAATCAGGTGAGATCACAGTTGATGCTTCTGCGGTGATGATTACCAACACAACAACGCATTGGGTCATTGCTGGAGATGTTTTTGGCTATAGTGTCCCATCAGCGACTGGACCAAAAATTATTGTTACAACAGGTGATCAACCGATTGGTAATAATGTCAAGACGCTTATTAATACCACGCCATCAACGACAATTGCACCACATGATCTTGAAAAGGGGAGTTTTACCAGTGATGATGCCCCGATTATTGAGTATAAGTTGTGTAAAATGGGCGCAACGAATCCAGAGGATCCCACGGAGTGTTCAACCAGTATTGGAACATTAAAGATCGATTCCCAGAGTGGTAAAATTTCTGGAACATCCCCGGCTGAAGGAAATGTTACCGATTGGATCGTTGCGCGTAATAAATTTGGCTACAGTGAACTCAAAGAGGGTTGTCCCTCCGTAACTGTTGTTACGGGTGATGCGCCACAAGGCGATAATATTGAGAAAACAATGGGTACGACAGCCAAGCATGATGTGACAGTCAGTTTTGATACGATTCCCTTTACCTCTTCAGCAGAGATTACCGATTATGATATCTGCTCAAGCGATGGTACACAGTGTGGGCATACAATTGATGATTTAACTATTCAGATAGATAAAGGCACTGGCAAGTTAACGGTAAGTGGTACTGCTCCTGATGCGACAACTACTTATACCATTACTGCGACCAATAAGTATGGTACTAGCACTCCATCAGCAACTGATGGACCACGGGTGACTTTTAATATTGGTCTGGCACCTCATGGAAATAATGTTGAGAAGTCGATAGCGATAACACCCAATGCCCCCAAACAGGTTCTGGGAACTTTTGAGAAAGGAACATTTGATAATGTTACTTCTACCAGCAGCTATAAAATTTGTCAAATTGGTGCCAAAACGAGTGATCAATGTTTTCCAACTTTGGACCAGATGGCTATTGTTAAAAATGGTGATGGTAGTATCTCAGTTGAAGGACCATCACCTTCACAGGATGGGGATTTCACCTATCCAATCATTGCGATTAATGATTATGGCTCCACCGAGCCATCATCAGATGGGCCACGCTTGACCATTCATACCGGTGCAGCACCATCCGGCAATAACGTTGAAAAAAGTGTGAATACGACAGCGCAGCATTCTGTCACATTAAACTTTGATGGCATCCCTTTTACTTCGCCTTCGGAGATCACCGATTATGATATCTGCACAAGCAATGGAAAACAGTGTGGGCATACCATTGATAACTTAACGGTAGGGGTAGATAAAAGCACTGGTAACTTAACCGTTAGTGGGGCTGCGCCTGATGCAACTGCTACGTATGCGATTACTGCGACCAATCAATATGGTACCAGTACGCCATCGACAACCAATGGTCCGCGCGTGACGATTAATGTCGGTTTAGCGCCTCATGGAAACAATGTTGAGAAGTCGATAGGGATAACACCCAATGCCCCAAAACAGGTTCTGGGAACTTTTCCGAACGGAACATTTGACCATGTAACGGCCACCAGTAACTATAAAATTTGTCAAATTGGTGCCGAAACGAGTGATCAATGTTTTGCAACCTTGGACCAGATGGCGATTGTTAAAAATGGCGATGGTAGTATCTCTGTTGAAGGACCATCACCTTCACAAGATGGAGATTTTACCTACCCAATTATTGCGATTAATGATTATGGCTCTACTGAACCCTCTTCAGATGGGCCACGATTGACTATTCATACCGGCGCTGTACCAGTCGGTAAAAATGTCACGGTTAAACCTTCAGGGGATGTCGGCCCTAGTGATTCTATTGATCTAAAAGTTGGTAGCGATGCCTTTAGTTCAACTGTAAATATTAGCGGATATTTGCTCTGCTCAAGCTCAACAGATAAAAGCAGCTGTAAAACCAGTTTGAATAACTTATCAATTGATTCTACTGGTCATATTACGGGGCATGCTCCATCAGATACTAAAGGTGCTACCTTGACGGAGTGGATAGTGGCTGTGAATGAGTATGGGCAGAGTCAGCTATCAACTCAATCTCCTAAAGTCGTGATCGATACATATAGTACAGATGGGCCAACTATTGTAGCAAGTGCTAATGGTCACTGGCCTCTTGATTGGGACCATGCTAATAAGTATACTGAAACTATTACAGTAACGCCCAGTAAAGGAAATAGCCTTGATCCCAATTCTGTATACAGTATTGCTTCATCACCTAAATTAGATGCAAGAGGAGGTTCTCCATTTGGTATTTTTTACCACGTTGATAATTCAGGTGCGACTAAAACTGCCCAGAAAGTCATTGTAACGTTTAAGAACTCTAAATTTGATGGCGTGACATTTCCAGATTATTATTATTTAACTATATCGGATAAGAAGGGTCATAAAACAACAGTAGATCCGATAATAACTTTTAGTTAAATAAATGGATTTGCTACTTATTAATTTGCTTATCTAAGCAGAACTGAGCAGTGGCAGCAAAAATAGCGCGCTGCTCATTACTGTGACCAACCGGGCGTGTGGCAATTTCACTGCAGCGTCCGCTCAAGTAATTTGCAGCGCTGGCGTAATCACCAGCAACATAAGCTAGGCAGCCATCGAGCAGCGGTAGGGCGGTATCATGCCAGGCAATATAGGCTTCACTGCCGCGAGCAAATTGCTTACTATAGCTTGCCATTTTTTTACGATAATCGCTTGCACGTTTAAAAGAAACTTTTGCAATCATTAAAATAGTAATAATCGTCAGATAGGGACTGCAGTAGTCTTCTGTGTTTGCTTCGGCATAACTGGCAAGGTCATGCCATTTATCTTTACTCACGTGGTGCCCAAAAAGCTCTAATGACCATAATGTCATAAAGGCATTATTACGTTCAAAATTGAGTGTTTTTGCCTCTTTCCAGATATGTTGATTATAAATTGCGTCAATTTGATCAATATGTTCTCCAGTTTTTAAATAGAGGATACAGAGGTGCATCCAGTTATGCCCTTCAAAAAAACGGTTCTGTTTCGGCCAATCATCTGTGAGCGGTTGCAGAAAAGCGATGCCAGCTTTTACCTGTTGCGGATCTTCTTCATCGAGCGTATGGGCATAAACATGATGAAGCCAGGCATTATGTGGCGCCTGCTGCAGGCATTTCTCAATGAGTGTGCGGGCTTCAGCACAGCGGTTAACATGGGCATAATAGAAGGCAACATAGCCGAGGAAGTCAACATCATCATGATGATATTGCATTAATCGTTGATAGACTTTACCGAGAATTTCAATTTTTCCCGTTAAAAATGCAACAGTTTTTATTAATAAGCTTGCGACTTTATCTTGCGGAAATTTTTCAACCAATAGAGAGAATTGATCACGTGCGGCGTATAGATCATTGTTGTAACACTGTTGCAGTGCTTGATAGTAAAGTTGTTCGCGCTCATTCAAATTGCATTTAGCCATGCTGGTTAAAATTGGCGCTAGCTGATTATGAATCTCATGCTGAGAGAAAGAGAAAAAATGGGTAATAGCGCGATAAGCCAGTAACATTGGACACTGCTGATCATCAAGATCATGGCTTTCTAGTAAATTAATAAAGCGCTTTTTTTTTCTAAATATAATATCACTATAGTGATTAATTGCCTCGACGTAAGCAGCCGTCGGAGCGGTAACAGTCAATCCCTGTGCATCAGTGAACTGCTGTCTGCTCATGCGCTCTCCTGGTTAAGATAATCAATAGCAATTTGACTCAATACTTTTGCTGCATTCGGTAGTGCTTCATCATTAAAGTCATACTTTGTCGTATGCAGCTTTTCTGATTGTTCACCGTTGCCAACAAAAAAGTAACTGCCGGGACGTTGTTGGAGAAAATAGGCAAAATCTTCGGTGGCAGGTACTGGCTGTGATAACCAAGATACCTGTGATTCGCCTAAACAGTTCACCGCAGTTTGGTAGACTTGCTTTGCTTCCGCGGAACTATTTACTGTTGGGGGAACATGCTGCACCACTTCGACTTTGCTGCTGGCACCAATACTTTGTGCTGCGGCAGCGCTATGTTGGCGCATCAAGTTAAGCATTTTCTCCTGTGTGCTCTCGTGAATAAAACGCATTGAACCACCTATTACTACTTGGTCGGGAATAATATTGTAGGCATCGCCACCATGAATACGCGTGATCGATAGTACGGCAAAATCATCTGCAGCAATTGCGCGTGAGACAATTGATTGCAGATTATTAATGAGTTGTGCCGCTAATAAAACTGGATCGGCACACATGTGTGGCATTGACGAGTGGCCACCTTTACCGTCAATCGTAATATCAAAATTGGTAATACCAGCCATTAACACATCTTCTCTAACACCAATATGTCCAGTTGGTAGGCCAGGCCAGTTGTGTAGACCAAAAATAGCATCAACATGCGGTTCGTTTAATACACCATCCTCAATCATCACTTTGGCACCAGCGCCGAGCTCTTCAGCTGGTTGAAAAATGAATTTTACTTTGCCGCGAAATTGATCAGTCAGCTGCGCTAATAGTCCGGCAACACAAAGAAGGTTGGCTGTATGGCCATCATGACCACAGGCGTGCATTTTTCCCACCTGAGTTGAGATATACGGCACATCTCCTTGTTCAACAATCGGTAGCCCATCAAAGTCTGCACGTAAGCCAACGGTTTTGCCTGGTTTGCCAGAGTCAAGCAGAGCAGTTACACCTTTGCCATCTGCTAGATTATCGATCTGGTAACCAAAGTGTTTTAAAGTTTCAGCAATGACATTGCCAGTGCGTTTTTGCGTAAAGCCAAGTTCAGGATTAGCGTGAATGTCATGACGAATTTCAATCATATCAGAAACAAGTTGATTAATTATTGTTTCCATGGCGTCTCCTCCTTTTTACATTATTAGCTGTTTATCATTTAGGTTTGTGTTGCATCAACAGGTTGCTCATCTTGTTGGTTTGTTGTGGCTGATGTCTGCTGTTCGGGTTTCT
>JANQHY010000240.1 GCA_028282395.1 Gammaproteobacteria bacterium | reverse complement strand
GTTATATTACACCTGTTCCTGGTGGCGTTGGCCCAGTGACCATCGCAACGTTAATGCAAAATACGCTACAGGCCGCTAATCAGCTAGATAATTTTCAGTAACTATTGTTGCTCCACGGTGCCCACTCCCGTCGTCGCAGGACAACGGGCGACTCTGAAATTTTTACAATTTCTAACTGCGACGCCAACGTGTCTCACCTTGGCTATCTTCTAAAACAACCCCACAAGCAATCAATTGATCGCGAATTTCATCTGCACGGCGCCAATTTTTTTCAGCACGTGCTGCATCACGTTCTGTCATTAACTGCTCAATTTCTTCATTCGTGAGCGTATTTTCTGTATCTGCCGTTGTACTGCCCGCCTGAATAAATGCTTGTGGCGATTGCTGCAGAATACCCAGTACACCACCAAGCCGTTTCAATAAGATTGCTAACTGCACCATCTCTTCATCACGACTATTATCTTCACAGCAGCGACAACGATTAATCTCATGGGCTAGATCAAATAACACCGCTAGGGCTTCCGGCGTATTAAAATCATCACACATTGCTGCAGTAAAACGTTGTACAAAGGGATTCTGTTTCAATGCGCCCCAGTCATCACTCTCCTGTTCTGGCTCGACATCACGCAATGCTGTATAGAGTCGTGTTAAGCCTAAATGCGCTTCGCGAATACTACGATCACTCCAATTGAATGGACTACGGTAGTGCGTCGTCATTAAGAAATAACGCGCGCTCTCAGCTGGGTAACGTGTTAATGCATCTCTAATGGTTAAAAAATTCCCGAGTGACTTCGACATCTTCTCATCATTAATAGTAAGAAAGCCACCATGAATCCAGTAGTTGGCAAACTTTTTCCCAGTTGCTGCTTCCGCTTGTGCCACCTCATTTTCATGATGGGGAAATAGCAAATCTCTACCACCACCATGAATATCAATTTTCTCATCGAGACAGCAGTTAGCCATTACTGAACACTCAATATGCCAGCCTGGACGCCCTGCTCCCCATGGGGCCGGCCAACTTGGCTCATTCTCTTTTGCCATTTTCCACAAAACAAAATCAAGCGCATCCTCTTTATCATGGTCAATGGCTACCCTTTCACCAGCACGCATATCATTAAGATCACGGTTGGAGAGTTGACCATAACGCTCAAATTTCTTTACTCGATAACAGATATCACCCGACTCCGCTTGGTAGGCAAAACCTTTATCAAGGAGTGTTTGAATCATATCAATCATACCATCAATATGATCGGTTGCACGCGGTTGCTGGTCAGGGGTGAGATTACCTAAATTGGTAAAATCCTCCTCCATTATCGCAATCATCTCACTGGTCAATTCATTAATGTCACAACCACGCTCATTAGCACGAGCAATAATTTTATCATCAATATCAGTGATATTACGTACATAGTTAACGTTATAGCCAAGGAATTTAAGAAAACGGTAGATCACATCAAATAATACCACCGTACGGCCATGGCCCATATGACAATAGTCGTAAACGGTCATGCCACAAACATAAAGATTCACTTGATTGGCATCAATAGGCTTAAACTCTCTTTTACGTCGTACACTACTATCATAAATAACTAACATTACGCTGTCCCACTCTCTGAAAAATGATTTTCAACCTGCTGCGCGGCATGAATAAAACGCTGCTGCAACTGCTCTGCATCAAATAGCGCAAAAATCGCGCTCATGTCGGGGCCATGGTTCTGCCCAGTTACCGCAATACGTAAAGGCATAAATAGTTTCTTGCCTTTGATGGCCAACTTTTCCATCAGCTCTGTTTTAATCGCAGCAAAATTATTACCATGGTTTTTTACTGCTGCAACTGCCGCAGTAAAAAATGCTGCGCCAGCCTGTTGTAAAATTTGCTGGGCGGCGTCATCAAAAGCCGGCTCAACAAAAAGTTGCTCCGCCAACTGTTGTGCCTCCGCAGGAAAACAGCAATTTTCACGAACTAATTGAGCAAACGCTGTACGTTTGTCGTCAGACACTGCGACGCTATCCTGCAACCAGTGCCAAAGTTCCGTATCATTTAACGCCATCACCGCTTTTTTCTGCCAGTGGAGAAGTTGACTATCTTCATAACGTGCTGCGGCTTTACCCAACGACTCAATGGTAAATTGCGCCGCCAACTGTTCCAGTGTTAATAACTCATTATCTGGATAGTAGTGCCCTAATCGTGCCATGTAGTTATCTAATGCCAATGCCAAATAGCCTTCTTCACGCAGCTGTTGAACACTCCGACTACCATGACGCTTTGATAATGGTGAACCATCACTACCAACAATAAGCGAAATATGGCCGTAAGCCGGCGCAGTGAGCCCTAACGCTTCAAGGATCATCAACTGTCGAGGTGTATTGGTAACATGGTCTTCCCCACGCAGTACATGGGTAACACCCATCATTGAATCATCAATTGCATTACAGTACATAAATGCTGGCGTACCATTGGCACGACGAATGATAAAATCACCAAGATCGTCACTGTCAAACCACTGTTTACCCTTCACCAAATCAACAAAGGTAATCGTCCGCCCTTTTGGCAGTTTAAAACGCAATGTCGGCATAATCCCTTGGTCGAGCTTCTCTTGGCGCTCTGCTGCACTCAGATGTGCACAACGTCCTGAGTAGCGCGGGGCTTTACCGGCACGGGCTTGCATCTTACGGCTAAGCTCTAGCTGCTCTTCACTACAGAAACAGGGATAAGCAGAACCAGCCTGTTCCAATTGGTGGTAGTACTGTTGGTAAACCTCATCGCGCTGTGCTTGGAAATAGGGCCCAGCATCACCACCAATCTCAGGCCCCTCATCCCAGCTGGCGCCTAACCAGCTAAGGTCCTGTTGCAGGGCATCGACAAAACGCTGCTCTGAACGTGTATAGTCGCTATCTTCAATACGTAAGAGAAAGCTACCACCATTAGCCATTGCTAAAAGTTTGGCAAACAGGGCCGTGCGTGCATTGCCAATATGGATCAGTCCCGTCGGACTGGGTGCAAAACGTGTTTTCATTGTTATGGCTTCACCTTTTTTGCTGCAATCAATTTACTCGCCTTGCGGCTGTTATTAGGCTCACCATCATAGCGAACAATAGCCGCTGAAGCAATTAGGTGGGTTATCAAGCAACTAGCAATGCTTCATCCAGCCACTGCTGCAACCGTCCAACAGCAAAATTGGCCGCTTCTTCCTCTGACAACTCATCACAAAGCGCTTGACAGATTTCACTGAAAGTCTCTCCTGCCAACGCTAATTCAACCATCTTCTTCTCTGCTAAAGATGCCGGCCGTACAGTTGGATAAAGCTCACGCAACCACACTAGCCAATGCTGCTCAGCCTCCTCTTGTAACTTAGGAAGCGGCTGATCAAGCCAATACGCCTGCCACAACGGCATAGCATTACTATGGAATGTTAAAATCATCAGACTCGGATGAATAGGAATCTGGTAATCATCCAGGCCTTGGGCTGCCTGTTGTTGTAACTGTGCTAGGGTGAGAATCTCACCTGTTGCTGCACGTAGCACCTGGTCAATACACCACTCAATATGTGCTACTTCAGCCACTAACGGTTGATCATGGGTTGCAAGAAATTGCGCAAAGTCACGATTGATAATATCAACAGCAAAATGGTGTGAACGCACTGTATCAATATAACCATTAGCGAGTGCATTAAATGGCTCTTCACCTAACAAGCGTTTTGTTAATTTAAAACTATCCGTCAACACGCCAAGGAAACGCAAGCGGTAACCATCACCATAAACTGCTAGTTGTCCAGCAATATTAATGCCAGCACGATCAGCAAGGGCTGATATGATCCCTTTATCATCACCACTTAACATATAGTTGAGAAAATAGTCCTGCAGGGTTTTCAATTCAAGCACGGCCACCAACAACCTCCTGCGCAACTGGCGTTTGGCTATTAACAGATTGTGCAATCTCTCTTAACACTGCTAACTCATCAAGCAACTCTGCTAATGGTGGAATATTATCATCACGTTCAATCATGGTAGAGATCGGACCAAAACGCTCAAGCGCATGACGATAGAGATCAAAAACCGGCTGACAAATAGCATTATCATGCGTATCAATCAAACAGTACTCACCCTGACTATGGCCAGCTAAATGAAACTGCTGGACACGATCAATCGGGATTGCATCAATATAATCTTGTGGTAAAAAATTATGATTACAGGCACTCACATAGATATTATTAATATCCAGCAACAATAAACAATCAGCCCGTTGAGCAATTTCACTGACAAACTCCCACTCAGTCATCTCCGACTGTTGGTAGGTAACATAGCTCGACAGGTTTTCCAATAGAATGCGTCGACCAAGAAAATCTTGCACCTGTTTAACGCGATCAACAATGTGGTTAACAACTGCTTCAGTAAAAGGTAGCGGCATAAGATCATGTAAGTTAACACCACTAACACCGGTCCAGCAGAGATGGTCAGAAACCCATTTCACCTGATAGCGCTCGGCTAACGCCTTAACCTTTTGAAGATAAGAGAAGTCAAGCGGATCACTACTACCCACTGACAACGATACACCGTGCATGACAATCGGATAACGTTCCGCAATCCGTGATAAATAATCGTGTGGTCGACCACCTGGAACGAGAAAATTTTCAGTGATAATCTCAAACCAATCAACCGCGGGATCACTATTAAGAATTGTCTGAAAATGGCCAGAACGCAGTCCTAAACCAAATCCTAGTGCTGGATATTTCATCTTACCATTATCCACATAATAGAAAGCAGAGGAATGGGCACCACCCGGATGCCCATTCACAAAGTATATCGCTTGTTAAATAAAAATTAACTCGCGATAGAATTATTAGTAGCTACTGCCGTCTGCTGTGCTACCACTATTGTCACTGCCTGTTGCACCAGAGGTGTTATCAAGCGTTTGCGCCGCTCTAACTGGATCGTTGGGGCTAGTGCCCTGTTGATAATCAGCTGACGTCTGTGGTGCTGTAGTAGTCGTCATAGTATGGGGTGCGTTATAGGGGTCACCATGCATACCGGTATGAACCTGTTGTGGATGGCTAGTACTATAATCATAAGAGGTGCTGGTCTGAACCGGTGCACCACTATTCTGCATCATCGGTGCAGAAGATGTAGTAGTCGTCGTCATAGTATGGGGTTTTTGATAGGGGTCGCCATACCTACTATTATGCGGCTTGACTTTGACATTGCAACCACTTGCTGCTGTTGAACAACCGCTGGCTGCCGTTGCACATTTGACATTACAGCCACTTGCCGCTGTTGAGCAACCGCTGGCTGCTGTACTACATTTACTGTGAGCGGGATGCATTCCTTTACAGGTATTATATCCTTTACACGTACTATGATCTTTCATCATTACCGCTTGCTGGGTAGGTGTTGTTGCCATAGTTGTACTCGTTGTCGTAAATGCTCCATTTGCTGTACCGCCAGTTACCGTCGTTGTCGAAGGTGGAGGTGGTGGAACATCACATCCCGATTTTGTTGAGGCACAGCCTCCTGCAAGAATTGTTGCGGCAACTACTGATGCCACTAACGCGCCCTTTTTGATGCTCATAGCTATCTCCTATTGTTAAAAAAAACCATTATTTCCACTTTAGCCTAAAGATAGATTATAGACAAGTTTTCACTATATGTTTTCACTTATTTTGCATAACCGTGATAAATTGCACAACTCGAACAACTGCAGTGTAAAGCACTAACAGCGAAAACAGTGCAGCTAATGGAACAAATATTGTAGGAAATAATATCATAACAATGAAAAACAGAAAGGCTTCAAACCGCTCTATTAGGCCTGGGC
Organism: Gammaproteobacteria bacterium; assembly: GCA_028282395.1. Next base: position 4,323 of record JANQHY010000240.1, on the reverse strand, counting down.
TATAGTGAAAGCCTTTATGGCTAGTATTCTCATGAAAAATACCTACAACTAAAAAAGAGGTGACACAAATAAATACTGCGCCCAACATCAACAAACACCAGCTACCACGCTGTAGCGGATCAACAAAAAAAAGACCAAAGATTATTGCAAATTCGACAATACGATCACTAACAATATCCAACATTGCTCCCTGTGGCGAACTACGCCCACTAGCACGCGCAACTGTACCATCTAAAGCATCAAAATAACCAGAAAGCAGCAATACTGTCACAGCCCATAATCTGTGATGGCCATACAACAAAGGAATGACCATTAGTCCAAACAACATAGCAGCCAAGGAGATGTGATTAGGCAACAGATAGGGTAACCGCGCTAAGAACCTTGCTGGTGGATCAATAAAAAAACGTTGGCAATAAGGACGGCAATAACTCTCTATCATCGGCACTATGCTCCTTATAAATACCCAAACTACCAGTAATCACTGCGACCTCGCCATTGCAAACGTAGCAAAACAATCCAGCCCTGAAGTCACTATCAACAATATTACCGAATATCCTTAGTGCTACGCACCTCGCGAAGATAGTAGTGGCCAGTTACAACTACCAAAAGCAAATTAAAAGTTTACTACTTTTCTACAGCGACAGCAAATGCTACGCTACAACAAAACGATTTCGGAGTTTATAAAAATAGCATGACAATTATTAATAAAGATCGACTCAGTCGCCTAATTGAAATCTGTAGTACGCTATTTGCTTTTGCACTGGCACTTTATAGTATTATGACATTGTGGCAACCGCTGTTACCTCATACCTATTCACGTCTATTACATTACGGAACTGTTCCAGCAGCTGATCTACTGACGAGCGCAACAATTGCTGTCAATCTGATTCATCAGCATGGCAATCTGTTTAACTGGGCATTCCCACCCGCCCCGTATCTCTTTCCTGATTTATTGCTTTGCCTGCTTATTGCGCTTTTTAGCAAAAATATTTTTGCTGTTGTTTTTATTTTTGGATTAATACAAACATCTTATTTCGTTTTTTCAAGTTATCTGCTGAACAGGGTAATTAGTCACGATCATAAAGAGGCGGGTCGCTTAACACTCCTGTTCCTTCTCTTTGCACTTTGGCTCCTCAGCTACCCTCAGCTACTCTCTACTTTCGGCACTATTAATGCCATGTTAGTACCTTCTATTCACTTCGGCGTCACTATTATGACCCTGACACTACTACCTATTCTCATTATACTATTACGTTCCACCACCACTCGTTTGCCACTACTTCTACTTTTTATCCTAGTCTTTATCTGCATCACGGTATCGGATCTACTATTTTTAGCCTATTTTGCTGCCCCAGCTATTGCGGCGCTACTACTCAGCAAGCTGGCACTACCGATGCAACGCAATCGCATGTTTGCTATAGGGCTAATCGCTATTTTATCTATCGTCTCCTGGCTAATCTACCAATGGCTACCAATATTTATCCATCGTCTATCGACGCCGATTACCTTTCATCGCTATTACCTAACTCATCTAGCTATGCTATTAGCAACTTTTTTCCGTCACAGCCCGATTCTTGCATCGATGTGGTTACTATTTATTGTTTTTGCTCCTCTTTCATGGCTGTCTACATACAGAAAACATCACACTCATACCCATACTATCGATTTCGTCACGCGTTTTCTTTTCCTACAAATTATTATTGGTCTGTTTGCTCTCATTCCGGTGAATGGATTATTACAGGAATTGCCATTCAATCCATCAATGCGTTATCTACAACCGATGATCACATTACCAACTTTTATTGGCCTACCACTACTTCTCTATAAACATGCAGCGCCCTTGAATCGCTTAATCCGTTCCACACCACTTTACTGCACTATTCTATTAGCTTTAGCACTATCAACTGTTATTAATAAGCCTGCTCTGAATCTTAATAAAAAAATAGATGTCTACCCAGCTGATATTGCCTGCCTCGATAAACATGTGAATGAACTCGGACTACATGATGGCATTGTTGGTTATTTTGACTATTATGTTCTATCACAATTTAATCGCTCTGGCATCAATGTTGCGCTTGGTGAAGCAGGAAAAACCGTAATCTATAAAAACTACTGGAACAGTCGGTTAGATGATTATCGTAATAAAAATTTCGATTTTGTTGTTACCACCATTTTACAAATTAATAACGAAATGGCCCGACAGACATGGCTGTCACCAGAAAATGTCCGCAGAATTATTGGTCCACCTGCAACAACTTTCTCTTGTGGTCCATTACATGTTTATGTGTATCGTCATGGAGAGATTAATCGCGCTTTCCACTCACAAGAAATCTCCTCTCCCACAGACGAGAGAGGAGTAAATCAAGGCCAATAACACCTAAAGATTACTGACTTCCGTGATCCTGCTGATGATGAGCATACATTGGCACAACCACAACACGAACCGGTTGTTGACTGTTAACTGTCGAAGGTTGTTGCTCTTGTCCTAATGCAACGGGCGGCACCTGCTGCACTAGAGTCCGATCCATACGATAGAACTGTTCCATCGATTGGATCATCATCTGCTCAACCTGTGCTGGCACTGGCACCTGATAACTTTGCGCGTACTGCGGACTCACTGCGGTTGCTGTTGGATGTGATTTGGCTCTGCTGCCGACTGCAACTGGGACAACAGGTCCTAGCATCTGCTGATAAAGTTGTTGTGCAACTTTAGGTGGCAACTGTTTACCATTCTTATACGCAACAATTTTCACTTTACCATCTGGACCACGAACTGATTTGACCACAATATTGGTTGCTTGTTTTGCTGCTTCTGGACGGTTCAGTTTCTTGCCATCATAATAAACATTCACTTTAGGCTGTTTACCTGGACGCACAACTTCATCAACTTTAACATAATGAGGTCTCTGCTTCACAACTGCTGCACGCATCGTACGGAAATACTGCTGCTTATTTAACCAGCCGACACTGCCGTCATGGGCATTACCCACTTTCACCCATTTTCCCTTGTCATAAATAGGAATTAAGCGTACATGATAGGGATTTAATGCAGCCTCAACACGTGATGCTGTTGATGGCTTAGCATACAGAATAATACTCTTATGTACCGTCGCACTCTTCTTATGAGGATAGACAGCAGTCGGAGTTGGAGAAGCAATAGCAAGCGAGGCAGCACCCAGCAGGGAGACCCCCATTGCTATTATTGCTAATTGTTTTTTCATAGTTTTTCCTCCACATTTTAATAAATTAAAATCGAACTGAGTTGCAATTGTACCACAATTGCGCAGTGGGAACAGCTGGGAACTAATAGGTAGACAGCAAAATTACATCGAGGCTTTAAAGTGATCCCAACTAGCGCGCAGATAAACGAACATGGTCCAAAGGGTAAGGAGTGCTGCAATATAGATTAATACACAACCGCTATGAATAATCCAGCCGATAGTACCCCCACCACTTGCCAATAAAAAACCAATTGCAATCATCTGCACAGTTGTTTTTATTTTGGACACATATGTCACGGCAACACTCGTGCGTCGCCCCAGTTCTGCCATCCACTCACGCAGTGCTGATACAACAATTTCTCTACCAATAATAATTGCTACGGGTATAACAATATAGTCGATACGACTCAAAACCACGATTAATGCTACAGCAACAATTAATTTATCGGCAACCGGGTCAAGAAAGGCGCCTAGTGGTGATGAGATATTAAGGCGACGGGCAAGAAAGCCATCAAACCAATCCGTAATACATGCCAATGCAAAAATAACAGTTGAGCTAACCGCTCCACCAGGCAAATAGTAGGCAATTACCAATATCGGAATAACAACAATACGAAGTAACGTCAATAAATTGGGAAGATGGCGCAGCTTCAATATCGTCACCCATTTTTATACCGGCTCACACTAAACAGATATTTCGCACTTCGCACGAAACCCATGTCAGTTGCAGTGTGTCAGACTCCTTTATTAAAGTCAATCCAGATCAGAAGGCAGGGCTTACATAGCAAGCCATTTTTTTATATAGGCGCACCACTATGAAAACGAAATAGCGGATCAGGTAATTCTATCAGCTGGCGCTCTTTCTCAGCCCAAAAAGCTATCCGAGAGGTTAATGGTTCAGCGGCATAATCTTCAGCCAATTGCAGATAAACTTTAAAATGGCGTGCTTCGGCGGCAAACAGACTACGATAAAATGCCTGCAGCTCATCATCAAGATGGGGGGCAATTTTATGAAAACGTTCGCATGAGCGTGCCTCAATAAAAGCGGCAATAATAAGCAAATCAATCAGTCGCTGTGGCTCTTGACGTGAAACATGGCTTC
>JANQHY010000236.1 GCA_028282395.1 Gammaproteobacteria bacterium | reverse complement strand
ATTGCTTTGGAACAACGACTGTACTAGGAATTTCATGCCCTATCAAATAGCTAAATTATCCGTGTTGCAACTTTTTATGCAACAAAGCCGCTGTACGTGCGGATTGAAAATAGTGGCATGATTGTTTTTTCCAGGAGAAGTTCTGGAGTAGCATTGTCAACGGGGCTAACATTAAGATAGTTTGTGCAACATAGGCCACTCCCTCTGAATAACTAATCAAACGGAAAAAGTAATAATAGAATAATGCGCCTGCGGGCGGATAATTCTTATGAATTACATTTTGACTGATATTGATGAACCCATTATTGTAGTAAATAAATTTAGCATGAGGTCCCCAGTGTGATAACTCATTCCAGGCCTTAAACGGTACCCGGTAGGCAGTAAAACCAAAAATGAAAATAAATACTATTGAAACAATAAATCCCGGCACAAGATAATTCTTGAAATTTTTTTCGCCGGGACGATAAAGATAAAGTGGTGATAAAAGGAAAAGTCCTGAACCAATAATTAGTAAAGTATTAGTTGCACCTCGCAATACCTCAAACATAGCAGCAATAAAAAGCAGAAAGATGGTAGCTGATTAAATTTGATATCCCCGCCTTTTCTTCTATTCGCATAAATAACGTTTATTTTTACTTACTATCTGTATTAATTTAATAAAATTACGGCTTCACCGACATCATGATGCAGAGTAGCGTAATATTAATGATTGAGAAAAGAAACATCTTGCGCGCCCATTTCTCATTATCTTTAGTAGTAAAGCCTTGTACTCCATAATAGAACCAAACTAAGCCACTGCAGAGGGCGACAATGAAATAGAGCCAGCCAGTATAACCAAAAAAGGTTGGCATCACCGCGGCCACCGTAAATGCGGCAATATAAACCAACATGCTGATTTTAGTATACCGAATTCCTTTCTTAATCGGCAAAACGGGTATTGCTGCTGCGGCATAATCACTCTGCCGGTAAATTGCAATAGCATAAAAATGTGGCATCTGCCATAAGAAGAGGATCATAAACAGTATAATGGCGCCGGCATTAAAACTATTGGTAGCAGCACAGTAACCAACAACTGGTGGTACTGCGCCAGCAATGCCACCAACCACTGTTCCATATGTCGACTTGCGCTTAAACCATAAACTATACACGACGACGTAAAAGAATAGTCCCGTCAATGCGATGGCTAAGGTTAATAGGTTGGTCTGCAAATAAAGAACCGCCGCACCAAGTAGGCCAAATAGTAGAGCTGATAAAATAGCGGTACGGTTAGATATCAATCCCTGCACAAGTACGCGGTTTTTTGTTCGTGCCATCAATCCATCAATATCACGATCAATATAGTTATTGAATACACAACCACATGCAATAACTAATGCCATGCCAATAATAGTAATTAATAGTAGACCAATATTAAAACCATCTTGCGAACCAAGAATGTAGCCGCCTGAAACCGTTATGATATTACCAAAAATGATCCCTGGTTTAGTAAGGGAAAGTAATCTCACTTAATGTACCATGTTATAATTCAGATTATACATAATCCATAAAGAACCAAATACCAATATGACGACGACTAATATGGCGAATAGGAACGCCATTAATGTCCAACGACCAGAAGGGCTAGCATTCAAACGTAAAAAGAAAGCTGACTGGACAAATAGTTGCGCAACAGCCAATATTGCCAAAATGACATACAGCTCTTTAGCAGGTAATAGATGTTTGCCAACTAATACAAAGGGAATAATCGTTAAAATTAAACATAAAATAAAACCGGTAATATAAGATGCAAGCGTTTTTTCCCCTCTGACATCTTGTAATTTAGCTGTATTATTCTCTGCCATGTTAGATAGCCCCCATTAAGTACACGATCGTGAATACAAAAATCCACACAATATCTAAAAAGCTCCAGAATAGTCCCAAATAGGTGAGTTTTTTACTTGTGACAGAGGTGATATCCCCCGACAACAGAAGCTTGACTACCATACATAACATCCAAATTAGGCCGATAGTGACATGCAATCCATGTGTACCAACCAATGTGAAAAATGCAGAGAGAAAGGCACTACTATGCCAACTATGGCCCTCAAGCACCAAATGGACAAACTCATTAATCTCAAGACCAACAAATCCAGCACCAAATAGAAAAGTAATGATCAACCACAAAGTCACACTAGACTTTCTGTTTTTATAAAGACTTAACATTGCTAGACCATAGGTAAAGCTACTAATTAATAGGAAAACTGTCTCAACAAAAACATAGGGTAAACTGGCAATGTCTTTTACACCAGGACCGCCATAAGTATTGTTATGTAACACTGCATAGGTCGCAAATAGTGTCGCGAAGAGAATACAGTCACTCATGATGTAGATCCAAAAACCAAAAATATCTTTTGAATCTGCGCTATGATAATGTTCGGTTTTAATTTGTGTCATTAGTATGCAGCCCTGTTTAAAAACCCAGTTTCTATCTTTTCTACTTCAGATGCCTTCACATAGTAGTCAGTATTTGTGTCAAATGCTCGTCTGATAATACAGACAAAGACCGCTATACCAGCGACAGCTGCCAACCATATAATATGCCAAGTCATCGCAAACCCTAATACACCACAAAACATACCAATAAGGAAACCAATCGAGGTATCACGCGGCATGTGGATATCTTTGTAAACTGGTTGCTCTTTTTGGACCTTATTGTCTTTTTGATGCCAAAAAGGATCTTTGCCAGTTACCTCAGGGGTAATAGCAAAATTATAGAAAGGCGCTGGCGATGGAATCGACCACTCTAATGTTCTACCATCCCAAGGATCGCCAGTTGTATCTTTGTAGCCCTCTTCATTGCGATGCTTGATACTAACAACTAACTGCAGAACCTGGAAAACAACGCCAATGGCAATCAGAACAACCCCTAGTGCCGCAACGACTAGGTAAGGGTGCCAACCAGTTGATGCCGCATAGTGGTTAAGACGCCTTGTCATGCCCATAAGACCAAGCACATAAAGTGGCATAAACGCCACATAGAAACCAATAAGCCAGAACCAGAAGGCATATTGGCCCAAACGCTCATTTAATTTAAAACCAAATATTTTTGGAAACCAGTAGATGAAGCCGGCAAAGTAGCCAAATACCACACCACCAATAATAACATTATGAAAGTGCGCCACAAGAAACAGACTATTATGCATCTGGAAGTCAACCCCCGGAACAGACATTAGTACCCCAGTCATACCGCCAATAGCAAAGGTGGTAATAAATCCTATGGTCCATAGCATCGGTAGCCTGTAATGGATTTGTCCTTGATACATGGTAAACAGCCAGTTGAATACTTTTACGCCAGTCGGAACAGCAATAATCATGGTGGCTATACCGAAAAAGGCGTTCACATCAGCACCGGCGCCCATGGTAAAGAAGTGGTGCAACCAAACAATAAACGACAGAAAGGTAATCGCTACGGTTGCCCATACCATGGTAACATACCCAAATAGCTTCTTTTTACAAAACGTCGCGACAACTTCAGAAAATACGCCAAAGGCTGGCAAAATGAGAATGTAAACTTCGGGATGTCCCCAGGCCCAAATTAGGTTGATATACATCATGGCATTACCGCCAAATCCGGAAGTAAAGAAGTGCATACCGAAGAAACGATCTAAAAATAGTAGTGCCAGCGTTGCCGCTAAAATTGGAAATGCCAGAATCACTAGAATCATTGAGCACAACGCGGTCCAGACAAAAATCGGCATTTTCATTAATGTCATGCCGGGACAACGCATTTTCAAAATGGTGACAAAGAAATTAATTCCCGACAACAGACTGCCGACCCCCGATATCTGCAGTGCCCAGATATAATAGTCAACTCCGACACCAGGACTATAGACAATCCCTGATAATGGTGGATAGGCTAACCACCCTGTTGCAGCAAACTTGCCGACTAATAGCGAGACATTAACTAATCCAGCACTGGCAATCGTTAGCCACAAGCTTAATGAGTTCAAATAGGGGAAGGCCACATCGCGTGCGCCAATCTGCAATGGGACTGCTAAATTAAGCAGACCAAACATAAATGGCATTGCCATAAAGAAGATCATAATAACGCCATGGGCAGTAAAAATCTGATCATAATGTTCAGGTGGCAAGTATCCCGCATGTTGACCAACAGCAATCGCCTGTTGTGAACGCATCATGATGGCATCAACAAAACCTCGAAATAGCATGACATAGGCAAGAACCAGATACATCACACCAATTTTTTTATGGTCTACGGATGTTAACCACTCTTTCCACAACCATGTCCACTTTTTATAATAGGTTAGCGAACCAAGAACAATCAACGCAGCAATCGCAATAAATATCCCAGTACCCATAATAATCGGCGTATGAATCGGAATAGCATCAAATGTCAGATTTCCAAATAGTTTAAACACGTTAATTCCTCGCGAATTTAGTTAAAGTTTCACTGCTTGTTTCACATTACCTTCAATAATATGGCTATCGGGGCGCATATATTTCATCACAATCTCATTAAATAGCCCCTTCTTCACTGATGAAAAGTACTCAACTTTATTATATTCACTTGGTTCTACCAACTTATTGTACTCTATCAGAGTTAAACTGTTTGGTGCCTGTTTCGCCTTACTAAGCCACTTATCAAAATCTTGCTGTGAACTCACTCTGGCGACAAAATGCATCCCTGAGAAACCATCGCCACTATAATTCGTTGAAAGACCACGATAATCACCGACTTCTGTTGCAATCAGATTAAGCTTAGTACGCATCCCTGCCATCGCATAAATCTGGCCAGCTAATCGCGGAATCGCGAAAGAGTTCATCGGTGCATCGGAAGTAATCTGAAATCTTATGGGCTTATTGACTGGTATCTGAACAAAGTTGACCGTGGCAATATGTTGCTCTGGATAGATAAATAACCATTTCCAATTAAGCGCAACCGCTTCAATGACTAGTGGCTTGCCTTTAACACTAAGCGGCCGATAAGGATCGAGGCGATGCGTACTTACCCAAGTCACGGTGGCAAGAATCGCAATAATAATAATCGGAATAGTCCAGCAGATTAGCTCTAAAAGATTACTATGCCCCCAGTGCGGATTATATTTTGCTTTACGGTTGGATGAACGGTAACGCCAGGCAAAATAAAAGTTCATCAAAATTACTGGGATAACAACAATCAACATTAACAGGGTGGCGGCGATTAACAGATGCTTCTCTTTTAAAGCTATCGTCCC
>JANQHY010000224.1 GCA_028282395.1 Gammaproteobacteria bacterium | reverse complement strand
CAATTTCGCCGCGATTAACCATTTCATCACATATGTCACGATGGCTCTCATTGATGGCGATATCTGCCAACTTCTCATAGTCCAGACTCTTGAGGAAGTTGTTTTCGCTCTTGCTTAATGATTTCTTCTTGCGTGAAAACCATGACCATTTATTCTTTATAATTCTGTTTTCAATTGCTTCTTTAAGATCTTGTGAAATCTCTTCACGTGCAGAACTTTTGTTAAGATGCTGAGAAAACTGCTGTGATAGGATTGAGTTGATTGAGCCGCTAAGTGGAGGCTTTCCTAAACTTTCACGAAAATGGTTAACTTTGTCAATTGCGTGAGAAATTTTTATGAAAATTCTATAAGCGCTATTGTATCTTATTGCCGTATGGCCAAAAGGGTTTGGCACTTTTCCTTTCTCTTTCTCCTGCTTAAAGGCGTGGGAGATTCGTTGTTGCAGAGGGAGTAATTCTTGTCCATATTGGCATATAGCAGTGTTGATTGACTGTGGTGAATTAAGAGCTTTGTAATGATCCTCGATTTTATAGAGCTCGGAATCATTGAAGTCTTCTCCTCTTTGTCTCTGTGTGGAGAGATTCTTTAAGAAAGAGAGTGATAGCTTAATTAAGTTATTCTCAGCTTTAATAAGCCCTTCTCTTTTTTTGCGTGCACTTATCATCTTTATCCTCCTACTCTTTGCTTTGCGGGTGCCGAGATTTTAATGAGAAATTATTAACGAAATATTAAAGTGAATTTTTCTCTTCGTGTTGTCGAAAAATTGAGAGGTATATTTCTTGTGCTTTTGTGAATTTATAGATTTCGATTATGGGATAGAGTTAGTATAAAGGTTTGCTTGCTTATAAAAAGCAATCCAATAATTTTTATTTCGATATTTAATTCTATATTGGGTTTATTAACAAAATATTAAGGGGGAATAGCGATATTTTTTTATGATTTGTATTTTACTTGGAAATAATTTTTGTGCTAGAATTTTCTTCCATTAAAAAAATATAAGGAAATGTATCATGAATAATTGGTTTGAAGTGGATGGTGACAATAGCAAGAAGCCTTTTTTCTCTGATGAGTATAACTATTATATTACTGTTGGTGTTAATCCAAATTTAAAGGGTGTGATTGGTGGTATTGCCAATTCAGTTAGCGGTCACTTCTATCTTAATCTCTGTGCAGTGCCTAAAAGTAGCCCTGATCAGCCTTTAAGACTATTATGTAGTATTGGTGCGGTAACTATAGGCAAAGAATCGCTGTTAATTATTCAGAATGAGTCGTTGATCAAACCATCAGATGAGTACTCAGGAATGCCTCATGACGCTTTCGTTGATATCTTTCCTGCGGATAAAGCACAAGTGAATAACTTTATACATTTTGGTCACCATCTAATGGAAGAGCAGAGGCGTGACCAAAAAGTCCAGCAGTGGTCATTGGCCGATTTAACCGGTGATAATCCCGCTAAGATTTATCGCAATGAGGTAGTAAAGGATAAAAAGGGGAGGTTTATTGTTTTTGAGGAGATAGGTAAGCGTAAAGCTGTTGAGAGTATCTTTTCTGATATTGAAGAGAGAATTGTCCACTATCGCTATAAACTTTATGATGCTGACCGTTTGATTATGGAAAGTGAGATAGAGCTCGATGAAGATGACGGGTTGTTGCCACCTAAAGAGAATAATAGTTGGTCGTTTGATGAGAAAGTGAGAAAACAGATACATGCTGATCTAAAGAAGCAAAATAAATTCTCTCCTACTATTGATAAAGCAAAGGCTCAGCATCTATTGATGAAGTCTAGTGATGAAGGTAATAAATTCGTCTGGAAGCAAAATGAAGCGAAAAAGCTGTCGTTGCCACAGAAAGTAGCCTGTGATACACAGCGGTTGGCTCAACAAGAAGCGTATCTAAAGGCAAATGCCCCAATGCTTGTTGACTACAGTCTTATGCATGGTAATACCTGTCAGGCACTAATCGAACCATTCTTTAAAGTGGTTTATGGCAAGAGTTACAATGATATGTTGGGGTGTACACAAAGTTATAAATATAGTCATCCGCACGCCACACAGCGTTGCGCAATAGTTAATGGCAAACTGCATTTATTGGCAAAAACCCCGCCAACGATTAATTTCTCTGGATTAACGGTTGTTGCTAAGCGGCAGGCTATTCCACCAGCGCAGAGTGGGGACTATGCACTTTACTATGTTAGTAGAGAGCGGTGTTGGTATCTGCAGTCAGGTGCTACAGGAAAAACGCTGCAGGTAAATGCAGATAGTCATCCAGCACTATATCCCTATCTTAATAATAATCAGCAGGCCTTTTTAAGTAGCGAAAAGGAGAGTAGCTCTGGTGCTAACAAACTGAGTGGGAAACAGAAAAAAACGATTAAAGCGCTTATTGAAATTGATAATGCGCGTATTAGTGTTGAGAGTTATATGGACTACGAGGCGAGTTACATTAGAAGCCATTTCAACAAGCGTGCGAAACAGTGCCATAATGATATAGTAAATCTTGATCCTGCAGATAATCAGCAACATTGTCAGGTGCTCATGGTCCAGCAGCGGACAGTTTTGTTAGAGCTGCTTCATTTGGCCCGGGACTATTATGTGAAGCGATCAACGGAGGTAGGGGATGGGAAAAAGCACCAGGAATACGAATTGAAGTATGGTTTTGCCAAAGAGATGGAAGTAATTGTCAATAGTGCAAACGATTTCTCTACTATGATGCAGCGCCTTAAATCTGTTCAGGGCGGTGCAGCTAATGATAGTAGTGCTGCTTGTAAGCATTCGCGGATGTTGGATAATATCGTCTTGCTGGTTAAAACATTGGCCAATGTTGAGCAGCGCTTGGCGACATATTCCCAAGAAGCAGAAAGGGTAAAAATTAGTGCGGCATTGCAACAAATAAATGAAACTTATGCTAAATGGATTGCAGAGGGTGATTCTGCCGAACAGCGGGAGGCGTTGAATAATAAAAGACAGGAGATAGTTGATAAGAATTGGTGCATTTCCCCTTCATTTTCGACCTTCATTCAGCGGTTGTGGTTCTATCAGTCGGTTCGAGGGACCAAGGCGGCATTAACACAGTGTTGGAAAATGGTTATGGAGGTGTTTTCAACTTCGACAGCGGTTAACTATTCTCGGCAGCCAGCGTTTCTCCCTGCTGCTCTTAGGCAGCGTTCTAGCAAATTATCGACAGGCGTTATTCAGCAGCGATCGCAGCAGACAAATCTTTATGGAAAGCTATTCAAAGCCCCGCTTAAGGAGCCACCAAAACCAATTAACAATAGTGAACATATTATTAACACTTGTAATTGATTTGAATATTGCTTGATTATGGGCGAAGAAGATTTCAAGCCTCTTTCCGGTTCGCGGCTCTTGAAGCGCAGCCGCATTCAAGTACAATAGCCTGATGCGCTCTCGCGAGCCGAGTTGAGTAGTCTCAATAAATAAAGAGATAATAGATTGACAAATATGATAAAAAAATTAACGGCAACGCTATTATTAAGCGGTGTTGTCGCAACAGCACAAGCAGCAATGGTAGGTGATGGAGCAACAGATAGTTCACTTGCTACGCCATTTACTGTTAACCATATCACGGTTCATGGATTGCAACGGATTCAGCAGGCGACTTTAGAGAGCTATCTTCCCATTAAAGTTGGCGACAAGATAGATGGTGACACGAGTAGTGAAGTCATTGATGATCTTTATAAATCAGGGTTCTTTTCTAATGTTACCTTAACGCGTCAGGGTGATACACTTAATATTAATGTTGTTGAGCGTCCGATTGTTGGCAATATTGTGTTGCGGGGCAACCAGTCAATTCAGCGCAAAGATCTCATGAAGGCCTTAAATGATGCAGGCATTTCGAATGGCGCTGAGTATAATCCCTTCTTTGTTGATGAGATTCGTGGTGTATTATTGGATCAGTACCTGATGCAGGGTAAATATAGTGCTCGTGTTCATACGGAAGTTGAGCATATGGCAAATAATCGTGTGGTACTGAATATCAATATAGCTGAAGGAAAAGAGCTGAAAGTAAAGAAAATTACCATTCTTGGTAACCATGCATTTTCAGAGAAGCTGTTAGTAAAACAGTTTAAGCTGACAACTCCCGGATTGACTACCATATTTAGCAAAGATGATGTGTACGCCAATAAAAAGCTGGCGGCTGACCTGCAACGCTTACATTTTTTCTACCTTGACCGCGGGTATTTGAAGTATCAACTGATCTCGAAACAGGTCGGCATGACACCGAATCGCCGCCAAGTTTACATTACCGTTCACATTCATGAAGGTGCGCAGTATCGACTGAGTGGTTATAAATTTAGTGGCAAGACCATTCTAACGCAAACAGAATTGTATAAGATGTCAACCCTTAAAACCGGTGAGCTGTTCTCGCGTAAGAAACTAGTCGAGTTGCAGAAAAAAATTATTTCCGCATTGAATGAAAAAGGTTATGCCCATGCGACAATTAATGTGACGCCGAAGATTGATGATAAAACCCATCAGGTTTTCCTAACCTTAGAAGTTATTCCTGGCCAGCGTATCTATATTCGTCATATTACCTTCTCGGGTAATTATCAGACCAATGATAGAGTATTGCGCCGCCAAATTGTTCAACAGGAAGGCGCATTATCATCTGCAAAGAAAATTCATGATGAGTCTGTGCATAATTTACACATGCTGCCGTATGTTAGGCAGGTGGCGGTTAGTGCTACACCCGTAGCGGGCCACCCTAATGAAGAGGACCTTAACTACAAAGTTACCGAAATGCCCGCCGCAGCCTTTACTATCCAGGGTGGTTATTCGAGTGCAAATGGTCCAACGTTTGGTGCCTCGCTGAACCAGAAAAATTTCCTTGGTGCTGGTAATACCCTTGGACTCTCTTTTAACCGTGATAAAGTACAGACGGGCTATAATATCGATTATTTTAATCCCTATTTTACTGCTTCGGGAATTGGCCAGGACATTAACCTTTTTTATCAAACTTATGACACCTCATATCTTGATACTGCTGAGTACTCTACTGATAATGCTGGTTTCATGCTGCGATACACTTTCCGTGCCTCGCCACGGTCGCGATATCATTTAGGTTTTGGCTACACTAATACTAAACTTGGTATTGGCAGTAACCCATCGACACAGCTCGTGGATTTTGTGAGAAAACATGGCAAACGCTTTTATCAGCCAATAATTAATGCTGGATGGAGCTATACTACCCTCGATCGCTATCTGTTCCCAACGCAAGGTTGGCATGAGAACCTTAATTTCCGTGTCACGGTCCCCGTTTCAGATAAATCTTTGCGTTACTATCAAACTAGCTATATGGCGACCTACTATCATCCACTCTATCACCGTAGTTGGGTGCTGCATCTGCGTGGAGCAATGGGCTTTTCTAATGGTTATGGCTCCTATGCCGGAGAGAATCCTTTCTTCCAAAACTTCTTTGCTGGTGGTATGGATGGATTGGGTGCGGTACGTGGGTTTGAATCGGGCTCCTTGGGGCCAGTCGATTCTCAGGGTAATTCTCTCGGTGGCAATATGCTGCTTACTGGTTCAGCCGGCATTATTTTCCCTAACCCATTGGGTAAAAATGTCCGCACTACCTGGTTTGTTGATGGTGGTAACGTTTTCTCTACTAGTGGCGATGGTAATCAACCTCATGATTTAGGTATTCGTGGTTTTGCGTTTAAAGAGCTCCGTTACTCAACGGGTATTCAACTGGATTGGTATACGCCGTTCGGTGCAACGCTAGAGTTGGCTATAGCTGGAGTGTTGTCTCATAAAAAACACGATGCAAAGAAAGCTGTCGACTTTACTATTGGTGCTGGGCTTTAATTCTCAAATATTCCGCTTTTTGCCTTAAATTCATTAGCGTAGCCACTCTCGCGACGGTGTGTACTGCGGAATTTAGGATAAAAGCTATTTTGTGAAAATGTAGTTTGGTATCAATGCATTATAAAACCTTACATTTCTTATTATGACTCGATTTCTCGAGTAATCTGTGATATTGTAAGCCGATTGGTAGGATTAATTGAGTTTTACATGAAGATTTTTGGAGGTAAATAATGAAAAAAGTCTTTTCAATGATAGCTGTTGCAGCATTGGCATGTAGCGTTTCGTTACCGGCTGCCGCGGTTAGTAGCAGTAATATGGGGACAGGAAAAGGATATAATATGAGTCATGGGATTGCAGGACGTGGTAGAATTGCTGTAGTAGATATGCGCAAAGTTGTTCAGAACTCTCCTGAAATTGCTGCAGATAAGAAAAAGTTACAACAACAGTTCACGCCCGATATTAAAAAAGCACAGGCTGACCAAAAGAGTGTCCAAGCACTTAAGGACAAATATAAGAAGGAGCATGCTACGATGCGTCCTGATCAGCTGAAGGCATTAGAGAAACAGATTATACAAAAGCAGACAGCGCTACTACAAAGTCAGCAGCAGCTGCAACAAAAGATTGGTAAAGCAAAACAGCAGGACTTTGATACCATTATCAAAGAGATAAATAACTCAGTAGCGAAAATTGCTAAGCGTAATGGTTATGCAATCGTATTCCCAAAACGGACAGCAGTTTATACTGATCCTAGCCAGGTTATTGATATTACCAGTCGAGTGAGTGCAGACTTGGGCCATGGTAGTAGTGGCGCAATGATGGGCAATAACTCTCGAGTCATGAGTAGTTCAACAGGTAACCACCAACACCACTTTAATCAATAAGGTTAATGATTAACACAGGCAGCCGCGTCTCTCCCAGCAAGAGGCGCGGCGTCTGTCGTATTAATAGTAGATGAATATAGGCAGATCAGAGATGGCAAAACAACAAAAAACGCTGGGTGAACTTGCGGCGTATCTTAAAATTGATTTACGTGGTGATCCAGAGTGTGTTATTACTGGCGTAGGGACACTGCAATCAGCAAAGGTGGGTGAATTGAGTTTTTTAACCAACCCGCTTTATCGTCATTTTCTCCCTGAAACAGCAGCTTCGGCAGTGATTTTAACCGCTAAAGATGTTGATTACTGTCCAACCAATGCACTGGTTACAGATAATCCTCATTTTGTTTATGCTAAACTCGCAACGATTTTTGATAGGAAGCCACGCCCACGCAGTGGTATCCATCCAACAGCTGTAATCGGTGAGAATTGTCAGATTGACGATTCTGCTACAGTTAGTGCGCGTGCAGTGGTTGGTGATAATACACAGATTGGCGCTAATACAGTAATTGGTCCAGGTGTTGTGATTGGCCAGAGCTGCCATATTGGTGCAGATTGTTTGGTTGAAGCGAATGTTACCATTGAGTTCGATAGCCACATTCATAATCGTGTTATTATTCATAGTGGTGCAGTTATTGGATCTGATGGTTTCGGCATGGCTGAAGATGCTGGGGTTTGGTATAGAGTTCCGCAGTTAGGCCGTGTAGTGATTGAAGATGATGTTGAAATTGGTGCAAATACCACTATTGATCGTGGAGCGCTTGATGATACTGTGATTGAATGTGGCGTGAAATTGGATAATCAGATTCAGATTGCTCATAATGTCAGGGTTGGTGCTCATACAGTTATTGCTGGTTGTACCGGTATTGCTGGGAGTGCCAAAATAGGCAAACATTGTAAAATTGGTGGCGCTGTTACGATTGCAGGCCATGTTAACATTGCCGACCATACGATGTTAACGGGAACCACATCAGTCTCCAACTCTATTAAGGAGCCAGGAGTCTATTCATCAGGATTCAGCAGTATGCCACATGGTGAATGGCGGCGTAATATTGGACGGCTGCGTCGTTTGGACAAAATTATTAAAAAATGGACATCGGAAAGTAAGCGAATACAAAAAGGAGAGGATAGTTGTGCAACAAAAGATGAGCCTAGAACCGCATTTAAGGCAGAGAGGGTAGCAGTTATGACAGATCAATATATGCCAATTAATGAAATGATGGAGTGTTTGCCACAGCGAGCACCGTTTCTTCTTATTGATAGAGTCATTGAGTTTATACCAGAGAAACGTTGTTTAAAGGCGATTAAAAATATTACTATGAATGAAGCCTATTTCCAGGGCCATTTCCCCAACTATCCAATTATGCCCGGCGTATTAATTCTCGAGGCCTTAGGGCAGGCAGGTACGGTGCTTGCTAATCTTGTTATGGGTAAAAAAGATCAACCAAATGTCTGTTATCTTGCGGGTATTGATAATGCACGATTTAAACGCCCAGTTGAACCCGGCGATCAACTACTGTTGTCAGTAGAGTGTACGCGCGCGCGACGAGGGGTATTAAAAATGCAGGGTATCGCAACCGTTGGCAGCGAGACTGTCTGTACGGCCGATATATTAAGTGTTTCAAAAGCAGAAGAGAGTAAATCCTAGTGGCACAAATTCATCCAAGCGCGATTGTCGATGCCAAAGCAGAATTGGCTGATGATGTAGTGGTTGGGCCGTATAGTATTATCGGCCCTAATGTTGAAATTGGTGAAGGAAGCGAAATTGGTGCGCATGTTGTGATTAAAGGTCCAACACGCATCGGTTGTCATAATAAAATCCTACAGTTCGCCTCCGTCGGTGATGATCCGCAGGATCTTAAATACAATGGGGAAGAGACATTATTAACCATAGGGGATCGTAATGTCATTCGCGAATACTGTACACTAAACCGCGGCACTGTTCAGGGTGGTGGCGTAACATCGGTTGGTAATGATAATCTACTCATGAATTACACCCATGTTGCGCATGACTGTCATTTGAAAAACAATATTATTCTTTGTAACTACGTTGGTCTTGCGGGCCATGTCATTATTGATGATTATGCGATCTGCAGTGGTTTTGTTGGTGTTAACCAATTCTGCCATGTTGGCGCCTATAGTTTTGCTTCGGCAGGTTCAATGGTTAATAAAGATATTTTGCCGTATGTAAAAGTTTCTGGCTACTATGCTAAACCGTTTGGTCTGAATACCATTGGTTTAAAACGCAAAGGCTTTTCTGAGCAAGAGATTGAAAAAATTAAAAGTGCTTACCGGATCATCTATCGTCAAAACCTCACTTTTGAAAAGGCGGTAGAGGAGTTAGAGAAATTCTCTGTAACACTTTCTGATACCTGTATGCCTCATATTGAGCGGATGGTTGAGGCACTTAAACGCTCTTCATGTGGAATTGTTCGTTAGATTATTATGGTAGCTACAGCGGATGGCCGTCCAAATCATCGCAACAGAGAGTGTAGGCCATTACGTGTTGGTATAATTGTTGGTGAACCTTCAGGTGATACACTCGCTGCCTCATTAATTAAAGCCCTACGACAACATTATCCTACGCTGGAAATTGAGGGGATTACTGGCCCTAAAACAGAAGCTGCAGGGGGTAAGCGTCTTTTTGCGATGGAGCCATTATCGGTAATGGGGATTTTTGAACCATTGGCACGTTTGCCAGAAATACTTCGTTTGCGCAAAGAGATTAAAGCGCATTTTATTACGCACCGCCCCGATATTTTTATTGGTGTTGATGCGCCAGCCTTTAATCTTGGTATTGAAGCTGCTTTGCATAAGGTAGGTATTACTACTGTACACTATGTGAGTCCAACTATTTGGGCATGGAAAAAGAATCGTATTCACAAGATTAAACGTGCTGTAGATCTTATGCTGTGCTTATTACCTTTTGAGCCTGAAATTTATACGAAACATCAAGTTGTCGCTAAGTTTGTTGGTCATCCATTAGCCGATGAGATTCCATTACAGCCAGATCAGCAAGCAGCAAGGCAGCAATTACAGTTGACACAGCAGAAGCAAATATTGGCGCTGTTGCCGGGTAGCCGTAGCAGTGAGATTAAACATTTGAGTTATCATTTTCTTGATGCGGTTTATCGCTGTCGCCAACAATTACCAGAGTTGCAAGTTATCGTGCCAATGGTGAATGCTGAGCGGCGGCGGCAGTTTGAAGAGTATATCAAAGGTTATTTACGCAAAAAATTGCCCCAATGTGACGAGAATAATTTTGATGCATTGGGTCTCACTATTATTGATGGTCAGGCGCGTTTGGCAATGTCAGCTGCTGATGTTGTTTTGCTGGCATCGGGAACCGCCACGCTTGAGGCAATGTTAGTGAAAAAACCGATGGTGGTGGCTTATCGGTTTACATTTTTTACTGCATTGCTAGCAAAGCTACTGATTAGAACAAAGTTTGTCTCATGGCCAAATCTGTTGGCGGGTCGGGAATTAGTAACGGAACTGATTCAATATCAGGTTAATGGCAAAAATGTTGCGCACCATCTATTAAAATGTTTTCGTCAAGATAATCAGTCATTGATAAATACATTTACCGAATTGCACCGAAAGCTTAAACAGGATGCCAGTCAACAAGCAGCTAAAGCTATTGGGCAATTAATAGAGCAATCTCCCGAATAGTGAATTCTTTTTAAAAAAGGCTGTCTAGGAAAGTGTAACATAGTGCTTTTTCAAACTAGAATAAAAACAGCGGTTCAAGAGCCGCTGTAGGTATAAGCATGACATAGAGCAATAGCTAATGCGTCAGCAGCATCACTTTGTGGTGCCTCGGAGAGACTGAGCAATCGCGTTACCATCTGCTGTATTTGAGTCTTATCGGCAGCACCATAGCCAACCACTGTTTTTTTTACCTGCCTAGCGGAATATTCGCTCAGTAGCAGACTGTTTTGTGCCACTGCAGCGATCGCTGCTCCGCGTGCCTGGCCTAGTTTTAGGGCGGTGGCAGCATTTTGGTGGATAAAAACCTGTTCGATAGCAACCTCTGTGGGTTGATGGCGCTTGACTACCTCGTTAATGCCATGAAAAATTTGACCTAGTCGGTCGCTGAGTGCATCCCCTTGGGTACGAATATGGCCACTGCTAATATAGCGTGCCTGGCGCCGTTCAAAAGAGATAATGCCATAACCAGTTAAGCGTGAACCGGGATCGATACCAAGTATAGTTGTCAAGATTGCACCTCAGTCATTAGATGATTCGGTACTATCCTCTTCTGGCATATCAGCATTGGAATAAACCTCCTGTACATCATCAATGACCTCAAGCAGTTCAAACAGCTTTTCCATTTTTTCGGCACCTTGGTCATCGAGTGAGACTTTAGTCGTTGGCAATAACGTCACTTCAAATGAGTCAGGTATTAAACCTTCTGTCTCCAGTTGTTCTTTGACTTGCGTAATCTCCTCCGCTGCAGTGAGCACTTTCACTGTTCCTCCAGCTTCCATGATGACATCCTCAGCACCAGCCTCGAGTGCGGCATCCATCACCTTCTCCTCATTTGCATTTGTAGCAAATTCAATTACGCCGCGCTTATTGAATAGATAAGCAACTGAACCTTCAGTGCCGAGATTGCCACCTGTTTTAGAGAAGGCGTGGCGAATTTCAGCGACGGTACGGTTTCTGTTGTCGGTCATGCAGTCGACAATAACAGCAACGCCATTGGGGCCATAACCTTCGTAACGTACTTCATCGATATTGGCAACTTCACCTGTTCCCGCGCCTTTTTTAATGGCATTGTTGATTTTATCTTTGGTCATATTGGCAGCGCGGGCTTTTTCAATAGCTAGGCGCAGCAGGGCATTATGGTCCGGGTCAGGGCCCCCTTGGTCTGCGGCAATG
>JANQHY010000164.1 GCA_028282395.1 Gammaproteobacteria bacterium | reverse complement strand
CTACTCACAGTGACCACCCTTTAGCAAAAGTGATCGGTGGCATGATCGGCTTCGTAAGCCATGATGCTATCCGTTTAATTGAGGACATTCCCGATCGCCACAGCAGTGAAAATAGCCCACCGCTGATGTTTTTCCGTTTCTGCAATGACAGTATTACCTTTGATCACCGTAGCGGTAAAGTTGTGATTGCTACTGCTGTAGATACCCGCTCGGGCGAACTAGAACAGCTCTATCAGGAAGCAATGGCACATATCGATGACATTGCCACAACCCTGCTTAATGGTCCACAACAACTCAAACATGATGAAACACTTGGCCAACATGCAGCAACAGAGATCGAAATTGAAACGAATATTGATGATGAAAACTTCTGTCGGATGATAGAGCAGGCACAGCAATACATTATTAATGGTGATGTTTTCCAAGTGGTTATTTCACGTGAATATAGCATTCGTACTGCAGCACGCCCGATTGATATCTACCGTGCACTACATTTCTCTAACCCTTCACCCTATATGTTCTATCTCGAATGTGACGATTTTGTTTTAGCTGGCGCTTCACCAGAGCAGTTGGTTCAGATAGAAAATGGCATCGTCGAATCTTCACCACTTGCTGGCTCACGCCCACGCGGTAAAACTGCTGAGGAAGATGCAAAACTGGAAGAGGAGTTAGCCAATGATGAAAAAGAGATCGCTGAACATATGATGCTAGTTGACCTTGCGCGTAACGATGTCGGTTCAGTATCACTACCGGGCAGCGTCACAATTGACGCGTTACGCAATATTGAGAAATATACACGTATTATGCATATGGCATCGATTGTACGTGGCCAATTACAGCCAGGGCTCGATGCATTCGATGTCCTCAAACGTACTTTTCCAGCCGGCACACTCAGTGGTGCACCAAAAATCCGCGCTATGGAGCTTATAGATGAAATCGAGTCGTCACGCCGTGGTGTTTACGGTGGCGCTATCTGCATCATTGATAACTGCGGCAACCTTAATAGCTGTATTGCTATCCGCATGGCAGTTATCAAAGATGGGGTAGCAACGGTTAGAGCTGGCGGCGGCATTGTCTTTGACTCTGATCCACAAACCGAAGCCAATGAATCACGTCAAAAAGCGAGTGCCATTTTAAATGGTATCGCCCTAGCAAGCGGAGAAGCATTATGATTTTACTTATTGATAACTACGACAGCTTTACCTACAACCTCTATCAAATGGTCGCACAAGAGATAACCGACGTCCGTGTTGTACGCAACGACAAAATTACGATTGCTGAAGTTAAAGCGCTACAACCTGAAGCGATTATTCTATCGCCTGGTCCAGGGCGACCAGAAAATGCCGGCATCTGCATTGAACTAGTAAACGCAATGGCTGCAACGACACCAATATTAGGCATCTGCCTTGGTCATCAAGCAATCGCTGCAGCATTTGGCGCCAAAATCATTCAGTCACAGCAAATTGTTCACGGCAAAACCGATCTTGTTTTTCATAATCGTCGCCAACTTTATCAGAATTTACCCTTACCCTTTGAAGCTGGACGCTACCACTCATTAATTGTTGAACGTCATTCACTTCCGACACAATTAAAAATAGAAGCGGAAAATCGCCATGGCATTATCATGGGCATTCGTCATGAACACTACCCCTGTTTTGGCCTGCAGTTTCACCCCGAGTCTATTTTGTCACAAACAGGTAGCGAGGTAATGGGAAATTTTCTTAACCACTGTGTTGCGAGGGCACCATGTTAAAACACGCTATTGAAAAATTAATGCAGCGCCAAACATTAACAACAGAGGAGGTTAAACAGGCGATTAATGAGATGATTGTCAGTGACAACGAGGTTCAAGCGGGTGCATTTCTATCCCTACTACGCACAAAAGGTGAAACCGTTGCAGAGATTAGTGCAATTGTCACAACCCTACGCCAACATATGGTGAAAGTTGACGTAGCAACACCCGTACTTGATATTGTTGGTAGTGGTGGCGATGGCTTTAATACGATTAATATCTCTACCGCTTCAGCGCTCCTCGCTGCTGCATGTGGTGTCGCGGTTGCCAAACATGGTAATGTCGCCTCAACATCGCTGTGTGGTGCCGCCGATGTGATGATGGCACTGGGTATTAACATCGATCTCGATGCTGAAACCGTTGCTAATTCGATTCGTCAATTTAATTTTGGCTTCTGCTTCGCTAACAATTTTCATCCCGCATTTAAAAGAATCAAACAGGTACGACGGAAATTAGCTTTACCGACAACCTTTAACATGCTTGGCCCACTACTTAATCCCGCTGGCGCCCAATTCCTTATGATTGGCTTAAGTGATCGTCAACGCCTTCTGCCGACAGCAAAAATATTGACGGCACTGGGAACAGAGCGTGCCCTCCTATTTCACTGCTGCGGTCTTGATGAGATCGCGACAGTTGGTGACAACGAAGTGGTGGAAATCGCTGGTAAAAGAATTACTCCATTCATTATCAGACCAGAACAATACGGATTTTCCCGCTGTCAAATTGATGATCTCCGCGGCGGCAATCCACAACAAAATGCTAAAAAGTTAACCGCCGCACTATCTGGTCAGCGCGGCCCAATTGCTGATACCTTGGTATTGAATGCTGGTCTGGCGAATCGTCTCTACGGCTTAACTGATAGTGTTGCTGATGGTATAGCATTAGCACAACAGAAGCTCAATGATGGCAGCGCCCAACAACTAATCGAACAATTAATTAGC
This sequence comes from Gammaproteobacteria bacterium, assembly GCA_028282395.1. Next base: position 5,314 of record JANQHY010000164.1, on the reverse strand, counting down.
TATACGCAAAAAGAGAATAGCAAGATAGGGAGCGTTAACCATGCATAATCGCTTAACAGAAATTATTCACCATAAACAGAATGAAGTGGAGCAACTCAAAACACAACTCTCTATCAACTATAGTGATCTTGAAAGTGATCGTGTGCGTCTATTAAAAATGCGCCAACCGCATAAATCTCTGCGCGATACCCTACGTCAACAGCCTGGCGTAGCAATCATCAGTGAAATCAAACGCCGCTCTCCCTCGAAAGGGAATCTAGCGACTATTAGCAAGCCAACTGAGCTAGTTGAAAACTATGTTAACGGCGGCGCTAGCGCTATCTCGGTGCTAACTGAGCGCAACTTTTTTTCTGGCAGTGTTAATGATCTACAGCAGATTGCACAACACCTGAAAAATCACACCACTCCGGTACTCCGTAAAGATTTTATTATTGACCAAGTACAGATTATTGAATCATTGCTGTTCGGTGCCGATGCGATTTTACTTATTGTTGCGGTCTTACAACAGCAAACCGCGGAACTATTGAATTTTGCTAAAGCCCTCAACATCGATGCGATTGTTGAAGTCCACAACCGCGCTGAACTCGATATTGCAGTTGATAGCGGTGCTGAAATTATTGGGATTAACAACCGCAACTTACAAAACTTTGCCGTCGACCTTAACACATCATTGACCCTTGCTGCTGAAATTCCCGACTCGATAACAAAAATTGCTGAATCGGGCATTCAAACTGTTGATGACATCAAAAAAGTTCACGCTGCGGGTTTTGATGCAGCATTGATTGGTGAAGCACTGGTAAAACATCCTGATCCAACACGATTTATTCAACAGATGCGAGAAGTAGCATGAAGAGATATTGTCCACGCATCAAAATCTGTGGCCTAACCTCAGCCCAGCTAGCTTATGACAGTGCTAAAGCTGGTGTTGATTATATTGGCTTAATTTTTCACCCTACATCAACACGCTATGTTGAATTATCCCAAGCAAAGGAAATTTCCACTGCCACCCATGAAGCAGGCGGTCAGGTGGTTGGTGTATTTGTTAACCACTGCAGCGAACAGATAATTGAGATCTGTGAACGCAGTGATATTGATATTGCACAACTGCATGGCGATACAGCACGCCAAGCTAGTCAACAGCTACCCTCGACGCTACAACGTATTTATGTACGTCATATTGATTCTGCTGGGAACATCATTAATGATAGCCATTTCTGCAAAAAAATTTTTGATCACCGCCGTGATAAACTGCTATTTGATAATATTGTTGGCGGTAGTGGTCAACCAGTTAATTTTACTGTGCTGGCACAAACACGCAACTTAGGACAATTCTTTCTTGCTGGCGGATTAAACAGCAACAATATTTTATCAGCAGTCACGCAATGCCAACCCTATGCAGTTGACCTCTCTTCTGGTGTCGAAACAGCACCCGGGAAAAAATCTTTCTCATACATTGAAAAAATTATTAACTTAATTCACCAAGATGGAGACCTTCTATAATGACAACACCATTAAGTCAACAAGCAACACATTATGGAAAATTTGGTGGCATCTTCATGCCCGAATCACTGATTGAAGCAATGAGACAGCTCGCCGAGCAGTTTGCCGAGATGAAGGAGGACGATGCGTTTAATCAGCAGCTCAATCAACTACTCAGTCAATACGCCGGTAGAGCAACGCCACTCACTGAAGTAAAACGTTTTCAACAAGCGGCAAATGGACCACGACTCTTTCTCAAACGTGAAGATATGTTACACACCGGCGCCCATAAAATTAATAACGTCCTTGGCCAATGCCTGCTAGCAAAAAAATTTGGCAAACAGCGTATCATCGCTGAAACTGGTGCTGGGCAACATGGTGTTGCAACGGCAACCGTCTGTGCCCATTTAGACCTCCCTTGCACAATTTACATGGGTAGTGCAGATATCAAGCGCCAACGTCCCAATGTTGAAAAGATGCGTCTGTTAGGTGCAGAAGTTGAAGCGGTCGATGCTGGCTGTCAAACACTAAAAGAAGCGGTGAATGAAGCACTGCGTGATTATGCTGCCAATTTCGCTACTAGCCACTACTGTTTAGGTTCCGCACTTGGCCCCTACCCCTATCCACAGATGGTGGCACATTTTCAGTCTGTAATCGGTAAAGAGACCGCACAACAGTGTCAACAGTTAACCGGCCAGTTACCCGATGTTGTTATCGCCGCCGTCGGCGGTGGCTCTAATGCTATCGGTATTTTTTCTGCTTTTATCGATAACCCAACAGTGAAACTTGTTGGTGTCGAAGGCGGTGGTCACGGTCAAACCTTGGGCGAGCATGCAGCACGATTTAATGGGGGACGACCTGGAGTACTACATGGCTGCCTCAGTTATTTACTTCAAGATGGTAATGGCCAGGTTGCAAATACTGCATCCATCTCTGCGGGACTTGATTATCCAATGGTTGGCCCACAACACGCCGATCTTTATGAGCAGGGTCGTGCCCACTACACCAGCGCCAGCGATAGTGAGGCACTGCAGGCGTTTAAACTCCTGTCACAGTGTGAAGGAATTATTCCCGCACTCGAGTCTTCCCATGCATTGGCCTATTACCTCCGTGAAGCAAAGAGTTTTGCTAAAGAGGATATTGTTGTGGTGAATCTTTCAGGGCGTGGCGATAAAGATCTTCCGCAACTGATTAGCCAAGGAGTATTAAATGAAAATGAGTAATATTGAAAATGTTTTTTATCATCGTCAAGCCTTTATTAGTTACGTTACTGCTGGATATCTTGGTGAGCAGATGACACAAGAGACAGCCATTGCGCTAGCAGAAGGAGGTGTTGATATTTTAGAAGTGGGAATACCATTTTCTGATCCAGTGGCAGATGGCCCAGTCATTCAGCAAGCAATGGCTGATGCATTACAACGTAACACGGATTTTACTGCTGCGTTGTCGATGATTACTGCCATCAAAAAACACACGAATATCCCCATCGTATTATTTGGCTACTATAACCCTCTGCTCGCTCGAGGTCTTGCCAATAGCTTAACTGAGGCTGCTAGTGCTGGGGTTGATGGTGTGCTAGTTGTTGACCTACCACTTGAAGAGTCAGACAATTATCTAGATAGCTGCAACGCTGCAGGTCTTGATCCAATCTATTTAATCTCACCCTCAACACCTGAAGCCCGTATTAAGCGTATCAGTGAATATTGCCGTGGATTTCTCTATTATGTTTGTCGCAATGGCACGACTGGTATACGTAATACAATACCAGAAGATTATCAACAGCGTATTTCAACAATCAAAACGCTTTGTGATCAACCCGTTGCTACCGGGTTTGGAATTTCTACACGTGAAATGGCCGCAGAAGCATTGAGCTGTGCCGATGGATTTGTCGTCGCATCACGTTTTGTTAAGGCAATGGCCGAAGGTGCATCGCCTGAAACTATCCGTCAATTAGCATCTTCCATTGATCCAAGAAATTAAGAGGTAACGATTATGATTCTTTTACTCGACAACCAAAGTACTGCACTGGAAATTCAACAACTGCAAGATCGTCTTGCCTTTATGGGCTTTCATACTGCAACTGCAAATGAGGGTAATGATAAAGCGATTGCCATTATTAGCGGCATTGACCAATACACGAAAACGGAACTATTTAGCACTCTCCCATTAGTAAAAAAAGTTTTGCCTTTCAATGATCGCTTCAAATTAGTCGGTCGTGTACTCAATAATGCGCTATCAGTCATCAATATCAAAGGGAGAAAAATTGGTGGCGGCCATTTTGCTGTCATGGCGGGTCCCTGCTCTATTGAATCACCCGAACAGATCTCTGCTATTGCTAGTGCCGTAGCAAAAAGTGGCGCAACAATTTTACGTGGTGGCGCATTTAAACCACGCACCTCACCGTATGATTTTCAGGGATTAGGCGAAGCAGGATTGAAAATGATGCGCCAAGCCGCTGATGATAATGACCTACTCGTGGTTTCAGAAGTCATGAGCGTTGATGCACTACCTCAGGTAGCTGACTACGTTGATATTTTACAAATTGGTGCGCGCAATATGCAGAACTACGATCTGCTCAAAGCGGTGGGCCGTGTCAATCGACCAGTGCTATTAAAGCGCGGACTATCCGCCACCTATAAAGAGTTTCTTCTTGCCGCTGAGTATATTCTCAGTAACGGTAATCCAGATGTGATGCTGTGTGAGCGTGGCATTCGTACGTTTGAAAGCTACAGTCGCAATACTCTTGATTTGGCCGCGGTACCAATTCTACGCGAACTAACCCACCTGCCGATTATCATTGACCCTAGCCACGGTACCGGCTTACGTCATGCAGTCGTTCCGATGGCCAACGCTGCCATGGCAGTTCAGGCAGATGGCGTCATTGTTGAAGTACATACCGACCCAGATCGCTCAATCTCTGATGCTAAACAGACGATTAGCACAGAGATGTTTGGTGAGATGATGGTAACACTACGTAAAGTTGGCGACGCGGTTGGTCGTTCAATCGACTCCTAAACCGTGCACAGTCACTATCAATACATCGGATTAGGTAAAATAAAGTAGCCAGCACCAAATTTAGCAAACCAGGCAGGATCATTGAGATGGTTGCTATTTGACTTTCTAATAGGAAAGTCATGCATATGATCGCCAAAGTAAGCAACAATTTTATGTGCTGGTAATTTTCTACTATAGATCATCTCATGATCATTATAGACTCCCGTTCTCAATGCATCAAAACGCGCACTTTTATCGTCGGGATTTTTTGACTGTTTACCATTCGCTAATAACACTTGGTCAAAATAGATGTGTTGTTGAGTTAAGTTCTCAATAGTTGCTTGAAGAACCGCATTGGGATTTACATGTAGAGAGTCATTCCTGTTTGATAACAGTGTGACATAACCGCCAAGCTGATGCACATGGTGTGTAAACGCAACAACGCCAGGTAGCGCAGTTGATCTTTTCGCTAACACAACATATTTATCATAATCATCATTATTGTTCGTCACGGCTACAGAGTGACATTTTTTAAAATACCAAGAGTTATCTAAAGCAGTTTCATCAATATCCAATGCAACTCCCCACGAATGCGGTTTGGGATGGTGAATTCTAACCCAGGTATCAACATACTCGCCACCAAGCCGATATATCTGATAATACAAAGCAACCTTTTCAGTCGATTGATGATACCAATTTATGGCACTTTGGCTACAAGACTCTTTCGTCTGGTTAGGACAATTTATTGTATTACTCGTTGCCACCCCAGTCGTTATCAATACTAAAGATAGCGTTAGCACAACTGTTCTTAATACTGTTTTTGTAGATCTCATAATTTACT
>JANQHY010000131.1 GCA_028282395.1 Gammaproteobacteria bacterium | reverse complement strand
ATCTCGCGCCAATTTTCTATTGATACTACCATCAGGGCCAAGGATGTTAACCATAAGCAGCCCTGGCTCAATGCCGCCTGATTTCTTATCGAGAATAAGAAAGCGTCCACGAATCGTACCAGGCAAGTAGTCAGCCTCTAATGCACGAGCTGGAAAAATATTACAAAATTCATTACGCGCACTCTCAAATCCCTGTAATGCCTCTCTCACGCTCATCGACAGCTCTGCTGGATCATGCTCCTTCAGTTGCTTTGCTGCTTGGCTAACACTCCCGCTATAATTATACTGTTTATAGAGCACCTTTTTTAACTTATGATACGCCTTCTTATAGCGCTCTTTCTGCACCTCTGATTTCGCTTGCGCTGTTAAGTTTCTCAATTCAACTTGATGTTGCCACTGCATGAGCATTGATGGCGACATACTCTCTTCAGCAGAAAAAACCGTTTTACACTTTATCTTGTACTTTTGAATAAGGTCTGTATCACGATTTTTATAATTGGTTTTTGTCAATACTTGCGTCTTTCGTCTAGTCACAAGCTTTTTATTTCCTGCCTTATATCGCAAATTAAGTGCTTCAAGAATATTTTGTCGCGGCACAACTGTATCGCTATTTCTATATTTTAAGCCATATTTCTCTAACTCTTTCTGATTGGACTTTTTATAACTCCAATTTAAAAATTTCTCATCATTAAATGCACCTTTCGGATATTGTTTTGCCCAACTCTTTATGGAAGATGGAGAGGAAATTTTTAAACGCTGACTATTGTATAAAGGCCCAACTCTTCTAAAAGCACTTAGCATTGCATCCTCCTAATAGTTTATTTATCAAGAAAACTAAATAATCTGCCGAGCATTCTATAATCAATAAATTAAGAAAACATTAATGCCACCCCTGGTATGATTCTCTCACACTTTATGTTGCTTCTCTCTTGTAGTATCCTTTTCTACAATATGAGCAACGTTAAACCTAATAGGTGACAAATGACAAAAACATTACGCGCGGCATCGGCAAAACCCATTGTACTGGTTATCCTTGATGGCTTCGGCCACAGTGAAGAACAGCAACACAATGCTATTGCTAATGCCAAAACACCACACCTTGATCAATTATGGCAACAGTACCCACATAGACTCATTGAAGGTTCAGGCAATTATGTCGGTTTACCTAGCGGTCAAATGGGCAATTCTGAAGTTGGCCATCTTAATCTTGGCGCTGGTCGCATCGTTTACCAGGACCTCAGCCGCATACAAAAAGCCATCGTTAATGAGCAGTTTTTTGACAATGCTGCTATTAACCGTGCGATTGATCGTGTCCAAGACAACAACAGCGCACTACATATTCTAGGATTACTCTCTCCAGGTGGCGTCCATAGCCATGAAGCTCACATCGAAGCCATGGTTAAACTGGCAGCACAGCGTAATATTTCTAAACTCTATATTCATGCATTTCTTGACGGCCGTGACACCCCGCCTAAAAGTGCTGCCGCCTCTATTGCGCGGCTCGAAGAGCAGTGCAACCACTATGGTAGTGGTGAAATTGTCTCATTAATTGGTCGCTACTATGCGATGGATCGTGATAAACGTTGGGAACGCATTGAAGCCGCCTACGACCTACTGACACAAGGCAAAGCAGTGCGCCATGCCGAAACCGCCGCAGCAGGACTGGAGATGGCTTATGCCGCAGGAGAGAATGATGAGTTTGTGCAAGCAACCTCCATTCATGCGCCTGATCACGAAGCGATCACTATTAACGATCAGGATGCCATTATATTTATGAATTTTCGTGCTGATCGTGCGCGCCAAATCACCCATGCATTTGTCGACAGTGATTTCAGCGGTTTTGCCCGCACAAAAACGCCAGCGCTTTGTGACTTTGTTATGCTGACAGAGTATGAAGCTGGGATGAATGCCACTTGCGCTTTTGAACCGGTATCATTAAAAAATGTTCTCGGCGACTATCTGGCACAACATGGCTGCAAACAGCTACGTATTGCCGAAACCGAGAAATATGCCCACGTCACTTTCTTTTTTAATGGCGGTATAGAGACGCCATTCCCAGAAGAAGAGCGCTTACTCATCCCCTCCCCCAAAGTGGCCACCTATGACCTGCAACCAGAGATGAACGCACCGCTCCTGACTGATAAATTGGTCGCGGCAATTGCCAGTAGAAAGTATGATTGTATTATCTGCAACTATGCCAACGCTGATATGGTTGGCCATACTGGCAACTTTGCTGCTGCAGTCAAGGCCATTGAAGCGCTTGATGACTGCTTAGGCCGTGTTGCTGATAGCTTGAAGCAGATCGGCGGCGAACTACTTATCACTGCCGACCATGGCAATGCTGAGAAAATGTACAATGAAGAGACTGGACAGCCCCATACTGCCCATACCAGCTACCCAGTACCATTTATTTACATGGGCCGCCCCGCCAAAATGAACCATGCTAAAGCGGCACTGGAAGACATTGCGCCAACTATCCTGACACTAATGGGGCTACCGATTCCTGAAGAGATGACTGGCTCACCACTACTTACCTTATTGTAGTTAGTAGCGCTACCATGGGTTTGCTGACGATAGACGACCAATTCCTGGCATAATAATCGTTGGCGGCCACCAGAAGAGCCCTAAAGTTAATCCCATGATATTAACCTGAAAACCGCTGCGCAGAGAGAATAGCACTCCCAATACTCCGCGCCATGATATCTGCCAACCACTCCCACTTGGCGCCCGTGCAAAAATTTGTCGTGGCGCTAGATAGTCCTTACCCAATGCGCTAGCTGGCATGACTAGATGCAACTGTGGAACCTGGCGACCAATCCAAGCAATAAAAGTATTACTATTTGGTCCAGGCCAGGCGTGATAACTCTCCGCATAGGGATAATCTTTTATCGCTTGCTCAATTTTTGGAATTAGCTGTGCTGCCTGCTCACCCTCAACCATTCGCACCACTCTGGGCCGATGATTATACCAGAGGCGATCAGGCGGACCTTTCGATACATCAATCAATGGCCGCTGCGAATAAATATTCCAACCAATTACTTGGTAAACAGTAAAGTACGGTGCATTCTCGGCTTTCAGCGCAATCCAACAATGCACAGCAAATAGACCGCGCCAATTAAATGCCCGTGCTGCATAAACCTGAACAATGGCCTGTTTCTCTTTTTTCGGGTCGGGGGCAATACCAATTGGCTCAAGACTGGCATTCATCCAATGCTCGCCCATACGTACACTGCGGGTACTAAAGAGCCACATCGGCCCAACGGTGAAAATAAAGAGTAGTATGAAGAAAATTATCAACATGCGAATAAATCCATTCATAGCGCCTTGACTCATCCAGTTTCGAAACAGCTCTGCCCACCAATTTAATGGTGCCGAAAGCGGGACTCGAACCCGCACGGCCTTTCGGCCACCACCCCCTCAAGATGGCGTGTCTACCAATTCCACCACTTCGGCTTAACGGCTGTTAGCATAGCGCAAAGTCAAAATTAAAACCAGCTCTTTGTGTAAGCTCACCCCTTCTTAGTGTGAGAATTTACCCATTACCGCCCACCTCGTGGCTTATAATTTACCGTCGTCCGGCGGACAAGCCGCGCGACGACGGAAGTTGGTGCCTGAGGGACAACGGTAGGGGCGCAAAGCTACCTATTTGCTAGCAGGCTTATTGTCATGCGTTGGCACTGTTGCAGCAACTTTCTGTTGCTGCGCTGCCTGCGCTTGCGCTGCAGCAGGTTTGCCAGTAGCAGGTTGCTGCTTTTGTTGTGGCTGAGACTGCTGAACAACCATCTGATGAACGAGCGCAGCAGAAGCGGAATGCGGCTTCTGTGCCACATCGAAATATAGCTTTTTTTCTCTGAAAGAATACAGTCCCTTATCAGTTCCAGCCCAAAAGGAACCTTTCTTGTCCTTATGTAAATAGCTTACATTAGATGGATATATATTACTACTTTCTTTGCTGGATAAATTGACATTTATGACTCCTGATCTGCTAGCCTACCAAAGAGTGCTGTCATTGAAATAATGCAAACACCTCACATCATTGTATCCATCATCATAAGTGTCTGATTTATGACTTGAGTTTTCATTGTTTAAACCATAGGAGTCTTCATATTCTCCTTGCATAGAATATCTATATACTGCTCCAAGTCCCAGTCCAAACCAAATATTATTCTTCTTTATGTCCACTGAGTAATTGCCGCGTAATCTCACATCATTGA
>JANQHY010000129.1 GCA_028282395.1 Gammaproteobacteria bacterium | reverse complement strand
TATTATGTAATAACTGATATATGCTTGATCTTTCAGCTGTATTGGACACATTTAAAAAAATGTTGTTGTTGCGACCGTCGTCCCGCGGCACGACGGTGTGGCACTGTTTCCTACGGGGCCACCAACGATTATTTTATTCAACAACCCCCTTGCGGGAAAAGTCACAGCTAATTTTTTAGCTCAACTATTCGTTGTTATTATTTGCTACCACTGCTCCCAATGTATGGAAACCGCCATCAACATAGAGTACCTCGCCAGTAATACCATCGGCTAAGTCAGAGCTTAGAAAGGCAGCAACGTTACCTACTTGTTTGGTTGTAGTATTTTCTCCCAATGGAACTGCTTTGGCATTGGCATCGAGTATTTTACGTAGATCTTTAATGCCTGAAGCTGCTAGCGTTCTAATTGGTCCAGCTGATACAGCATTGACGCGGATTTTATCACGACCAAGGTCCTGTGCCATGTAACGAACATTGGCTTCCAGACTGGCTTTGGCAACACCCATCAGATTGTAGTTAGGGATAACGCGATTAGCGCCAATATAGCTTAGTGTGACCATTGCACCGCCAGGATTCATCATTGAACGACCAGCTTTTGCCAGGGCAGCAAAGCTGTAGCTGCTGATGTCATGTGCAATTGCAAATCCTTCGCGGTTTAGATTTTCAAGATAATTGCCCTTTAATTGGTCAGCCGGTGCAAAGGCAATTGAGTGAACAAGGATATCAAAATTATCCCAATGCTTTTTCAGTTCGACAAATAGTTGCTCAATCTCTTCATCATTGGAGACATCGCAGGGAAAACATAGGGTGGAATCAAAGTCGGCTGCCATTTTCTCAATACGCTCTTTAAAGCGCTCATTCTGATAACTGAAAGCGAGCTCTGCACCTTCGCGTTGCATCGCTTGTGCGATACCATAAGACATTGACTTATTGCTGATAAGACCGGTAATGAGTGCACGTTTGCCTTGTAAGAACCCCATGATGATATTCCCCTCTGTTTATTACTACATCGCGTCCCCATTGTAATGAAAAAAGGCGGCGAGTCAACTCTTCAGATTGCTAGGATTTTATCGAGTTCAAGCAGATCGTGATCAGTGAGTCGGCGACTATCTATCCCTATATCAGGAAAAGGGGCTAATGTTAATTCTCCCTTTATTCGTGCTGTCATTAGATTAGACTTATCTTCAAGCAGAGCATTAACGGCCAGTTGTCCCATCTGTGATGCGACTTTACGATCAAATACCGTCGGACAGCCGCCACGTTGCGTGTGACCTAAAATACAGACCTTAAAGTCAAAATCACCATGTTGGCGCAGCTCTTCAGCAATTTCGACACTTCTTCCTGGTTTGCTGCTTGCTTCGGCAACAACAATAGTCGTGCTACGTTTCTGACGTTTACGTCGAGCGATCTTCTCGATAATCTCTTCGGTTGGAATAGGGAACTCTGGTGTCAGGATGAACTCTGCTCCGCCGGCAATGCCAACATCAACAGCAAGAAATCCAGTGCGCCGTCCCATGACCTCAACAAGAAAGTGGCGGTCGTGGCTCGAGGCAGTGTCGCGAATTTTGTCAATTGCTTCCAGTGCTGTATTAGTTGCTGTATCGAAACCGAGAGTATATTCGGTTCCATGAATATCATTATCAATCGTAGCGGGGATGCCAATAACATGCAACCCTCCCTCTTCATGAAGCAGGCTGGCGCCGCGGAAGCTGCCATCACCACCAATAACAACGATGTGGTTAATTGCCGACTTTTTAAGAAACTTAATACAATCAGCGCGGACAGATTTTTCATAAAAAGGGTGACAGCGACCAGTTTTTAACATGGTGCCGCCACGTTGAATAATATTGGCAACACTATCAGGAAATAGTTGAAAAATATCACCGTCAATTAAACCTTGGTAACCGCCAAGGCAACCGAATACATCAGCACCATAGTAGCAGCCAACCCGAACAACAGCGCGCAGAGCAGCATTCATTCCAGGCGCATCACCTCCTGAGGTCAGAACAACAATTTTTTTGTGGTTATCAGCCATAAAGTTTCCCTTTTTTTCTTGCCACCTGCTCATATTGTTGCGCAATCTCCTGACTTAACTGGTAGACTGCCATGGCATATTTCGTGCTGTAATTATAGCGGGTTATCACATAAAAGTTCTGCAGTCCCAGCCAATATTCTGCCCGTGATTTTTGTTCAAGGCGGATAAAGCGCACTTTTGCATTAGCAGGTAGTTTTTGTGTTGTTACCAGGCCATAAGATTTTATTTTTGCCTGGGTATAACTTGGTTTAAATTTCTCTTTAGGTAGATGTAGTGCCGGATTGCTTTTGGTCGCTTTTAGCTTCGCTGGAACAGCAACCAGTTGTCCGCTTTTCCAACCGTTCTTGTGAAAATAGTTGGCAATACTGCCGATGACATCATCTTCATTATTGATTAGATCACGGCGTTTATCCCCAGAAAAGTCAATAGCGTAGTAACGATAACTACTTGGCATAAACTGCGGTTGTCCAATAGCGCCGGCGTAAGAGCCTTTTACTGTGAGTGGATTGAGGTGCTCTTCGCGGCAGAGTAATAGAAATTGTGTTAACTCTTTACGAAAATAGCTAGCTCGGCGGTTTTTAGAGAAACCCAGGGTTGTTAGTGTGTGGATAACATCGTACTTGCCTTTATTTTTTCCATAATTGCTTTCAACAGCAATAATCGCAACAATAATGTTTGCTGGTACGTGGTAACGTTTTTGTGCTCGTGCCAACGCTTGCTGATTCTCTTGCCAAAACTCTACCCCATCAGTAACACGTGTTGGGGTAATATAGCGAGCACGATAGCGGTACCAAGGTAGCTTTTCTAATGGTACTACTTTGGTGACGCTTTTTTTGCGTGGTGAGGGGGGGTAAAGTCGGACTTGCGAGAATAGCGTATCAAGGTAGCTGCGATTAAAGTGGTGCTTGTTAACCATCTGGTCAATAAACTGTTTGACCGATTTGAGTTCAATTGCTGGGGTGCCTTGTTGTGGTGCAGCACTCGCTAGCTGAAATGGGATGAATGATAGAAGAGTAAGGCTGAACCAAGCAATAATAGATTTTACTAGCAGTTGCTGAAAAATTTTTGTCATGGGCCGCGCCTCTTTTATCATTATATGAGCTCTTTATCTGAGAAGCTATAGCGTAGCAGATACTGTGGTACGATTTCAAGACAGGAGTTTTATTTGCTCTAATAACATCTCGCCGTGTCGTGGCTACATTCCAGGACAACGAACTTGAGCGCTTTTAACGACAATAAGAGTGCGAGTAGTTACGGAATATGGATCGTTGTATTGTGCACAGTTGGTGGAATCACGAGCACTTCAATATTTCTAATATTGTGAGTGTTTGGGTCACCATTATTTATGGGAATATCAATCTCTGTTATTTTATCTGATTGGTCTCCATCTCTTTGTGGAGTACTGATCTCGATGACTCTGGGGTCAGGGCCATTACTATTGTTTGAGCGCGCACCGCTGGTGGAGAAGTTTGTCCGGGTTATTGTTGCTTGATGGCTACTATCGGTTAACATACCATTGCTGCTTGGTATACTTGGTAATCTAACTCGCGATATTGCTAATGCCAATGGTGCTGCAAAGATTGAAGTAAATAATATAATCGTCAATAATTTTTTCATTATTTTATCTCTCCTAGTTTCTAATTTTCTACTTATTATACTGGCGAGAGTTATTTTTTATATCAGTTATCTTAGAGAGAATTTTAGAGAGATTGATAGCATAGATAGGTAGAAAATGTCGCAATCATCCTAACTGGCTGTAGCTGATTATTTCAATAGATAATGATTTCGTTAATACTCTCTCTTGAGCGTATTATGGGCTATTTCTAATAGTAGGGTTTTTGCCTCAGAGGAGGGGAGCTGTTGCAAACAGTGTTCGATCTGCTGCACTGTTTGGTTAGCTTGCTGGCGTGCATAATCAATAGCGCCATGGTCATGCAGCGCTTGATTAATTGCATTGAGATCGCTCTGTTGCGGGTTTTTGATAGCCGCGGAAATTTGTTGACGAACTTCGGCATTGCTGTGTTGTAAAAGATAAATTAACGGCAGGGTGGGTTTGCCTTCTGCAAGATCATCGCCAATATTCTTACCGATAGTTTCACTGTCGCCGGTATAATCAAGAATATCGTCGATTAGTTGGAAAGCGATACCAAGATATTTACCATAATTTGCGAGTGCCTGACACTCTTCAACACTACGCTGGCAAAAAATAGCGCCGCTGTGACAGGCGATTTCAAACAGTTTGCTGGTTTTGCTTTCAATAATCTGATAGTAGATAGCCTCAGTGGTAGTGACATCATGGCGATGGGTTAATTGTAAGAGTTCACCCTCAACAATAATACGGGTGGCATCAGCAATCACTTTGACAATTTCACTATTTTCAAATTG
>JANQHY010000055.1 GCA_028282395.1 Gammaproteobacteria bacterium | reverse complement strand
GCCTGTGGATAACAGGAATAACCTTTGTATTTATATAATTTTCAATCAGTTAGATAGCGACTAGTTAGGGGATAACATTAGGCACTAACCGTGGATTAGCTGTGGATAACTTCGTACTTATCCACAGGCCTCCGATTTTTCTTTTTTTAGCACAGTTTCTTCACAGCTTAACCCCAGCTAAAACACAGTTTTCCCACAAAGTTATCCCTGCTAAAACTAGTAGTTATTCACAAGCTGGTTTTATTGTTGAAATCGATTTTTAGGAAGAAAAATCGAGCTGAATAAGCGGAAAAAGATTAAACGAATTTTTTTCCGCCAGGTGTGGATAACTTTTTTTGAAACGTATAAACTTCTCATTCCGGTTAGATGAGCAAATGATGATAATAAGGTGATGATTGATGGAAAACCTACTATGGGATAAGTGTTTTGATAGGCTGCAAGGAGAGCTCTCGGATGAGAACTTTAACACCTGGATTCGGCCGCTGAGGGTAGAGGAAGAGACTAACTCATTGATTTTACTGGCTCCAAATCCATTTGTTGTTGATTGGGTAAAGCAACATTTCTTAACAACCATTCGTGATCAAATGATCGAACTGAGTGGCGATAGTAGCTTTTTAGTTAAAGTGGCTATTGCCTCAGGACGACAGAATAGCGCACTATCCGGCCAAGATGCCCCTGGATCTGTTGTTGACAACCCTGTGGATAACTCTGTGAGTAAAACTGTAAAAAGTGAGCACAGTTTCCAGAGTAATATCAATTTAACTTATACCTTCGATAGCTTTGTTGAAGGTAAATCTAATCAGCTTGCTGTCGCAGCTGCTAATCAAGTTAGCCATAATCCGGGTAGTTCCTATAATCCGCTATTTATTTATGGTGGCGTAGGGTTGGGCAAGACGCATTTAATGCATGCAGTGGGCAATCAGATGTTACTACAAAGCCCACGGGCGAAGGTGCTCTATCTTCATTCTGAGCGCTTTGTTGCGCAGATGGTTAAGGCGCTGCAAACCAATACTATGGGCAAGTTTAAAGACTACTATCGTTCAATTGATCTGCTGCTAATTGATGATATTCAGTTTTTTGCTGGTAAAGATCGCTCTCAAGAGGAGTTTTTTCATACATTTAATTCACTGCTTGAGTCAAAGAAACAGATTATTTTGACCTGTGATCGTTACCCTAAAGAGGTAAATGGTTTAGAAGAGCGGTTAAAGTCGCGTTTTGGTTGGGGCTTGACGATTGCGATTGAGCCGCCGGAGTTGGAAACACGAGTGGCTATTTTGATGAATAAAGCGGAACAGGCCAAAATTGATCTGCCTTATGAGGTAGCTTTTTTTATTGCTAAGCGTATTCGTTCTAATGTACGTGAGCTAGAAGGAGCATTACGACGCGTTATTGCCAATGCACACTTCACGGGTCGTCCGATTACGCTTGATTTTGCTAAAGAGGCATTGCGTGATCTTATCTCGTTGCAGGATAAGCTCGTCACCATTGAAAATATTCAACGTACTGTTGCAGAATATTATAAAGTTAAAATTGCCGATCTCATTTCAAGTAGTCGCAAGCGTCCAATTACTCGTGCCAGACAGGTAGCAATGGCATTGGCGAAAGAGTTGACTAACCATAGTTTACCAGAGATTGCTGATGCATTTGGTGGTAGGGATCATACGACAGTGTTACATGCCTGTCGTAAGATTGAAGAGCTGCGCAAGTCAGATTTACATATTGCTGATGACTATACCAATTTATTAAGAATTCTAACAACGTAAGTGGATGGGGGGGAATATGATTAATTTTCAAAGAGATGATCTGTTAAGCGCGCTTCAATTAGTCAATGGCGTTGTTGAACGGCGCCAAACATTGCCCATTTTGGCCAATGTGCTACTTGCCGTAGAGAATGATCAATTAGTGATAACAGCAACAGATTTAGAGATTGAGTTAATTGCTCGGTTCAATATTACTATAGAGAAGCCTTTTAATGCTACAACGGTTGATTGCAAGAAGCTGCTAGGAATTGTTAAGGCGTTACCGAGTGATTCAGCGATTAAAATTGAGCAGAAAGAGAACCGGCTGTTTCTTTTTTCCGGCCGTAGTCGTTTTTCATTATCAACGTTAGCAGCTGAAGATTTTCCTAAGGTAGAAAACTATGTTATCAATACCGAACTAAAATTAACCCAAAAAGCACTACAAACGTTGTTGCGTAAAAGCTATTTTTCTATGGCAGAGCAGGATGTACGTTATTATCTTAATGGTTTGCTGCTTGATATTGATAAAGATAGCTTGAGCGCGATCGCTGCAGATGGTCACCGTCTAGCGTTATCAAAACTGACTAGCAACTCTTCTGACCAGCCATTGAAGCATATTTTGCCGCGTAAGGCGATATTAGAACTATTGCGGTTATTAAAAGAGAGTGATGATGAGATCATCTTAAAATTTGGTGATAACAGTGTTTGTGTTGAAACAACCGATTTCCTTTTTACCTCGAAATTAATAGAAGGGAAGTTTCCCGATTATCGCCAAATTATTCCTAAAGGGGGCGCCGGTATTGCAAATATCCCAGTGAAAGGGTTAAAGGCAGCGCTAAATAGGGCAGCTATTCTGACGCATCAAAAACATCGTGGTGTGAGTTGTCGGTTTAGTGATAATCAGCTATTGCTGACAGCGAATAATCTTGAACATGAGGAGGCTGAAGAGGCTTTGGAAGTAGGCTACCAAGGGAGTCAAATGGAATTAGGCTTCAATATTGATTATCTACTCGATATTGTTAATGCTGTGGCGGATGAAGAGACATTAGTTTTGCATTTAACAGACGATAGAACTGGCGTGCTGTTTGAGTTGCCAAATGATGATAATACGCGTTATGTGATTATGCCAATGCGGTTATAATATGATTATTCACAAGCTGGTTATCGATGATTTTAGAAACTTTAGTCATGTCGAAATTGCGCCGAGTGAGAGAATTAATCTAATTTATGGTAATAACGGTAGCGGCAAAACCAGCTTACTTGAGGCCATTTACTATTTAAGTATGGGCCGCTCCTTTAGAACCCACCTTAATGGCCGGGTTATTCAGAATACTCAGCAGAAATTTTCCCTTTTTGCTCAAATGGATACAACCTCAATTGGCATGGAGCGTAATCGAGATGGCGCTTTTCGTTTTAAGGTAGCAGATAGCTGTGTTGAGACGGTTGCTGAATTGGCACAGCGATTACCAACACAGCTAATTAATCCTGATGCTTATCGTTTGCTTGATGATGGGCCGAAATTTCGTCGTGATTTTATCTACTGGGGCCTATTTCATCATGAGCCACACTTTCTTTCACTATGGCGCGAAATAAGTCGGGTGCTTAAACAGCGTAATGTTGCGCTGAAACAGCGATTGAAAAAAGATGAAGTACTGTTTTGGGATAATACCTTTGTTGAGTTAGCTGACAAGATAGCAGATATGGCGCTTCACTACATTGAAGCATTTAAACCCTATTTTTTCTCTTTATTGAAAAAGCTATTATTGGATATCAAAGGTATAGAGATTCGTTATTGGCGTGGTTGGGCGCAAGATCAGGAATTAGCGACGCTATTGCAACAAGGGTTTGCTAGCGATAGTCAACTTGGTTATACCCAATATGGGCCACAGCGTGCTAATTTGGTAATAACAGTGGATGGTATCCCGGCAAAAGACTATTTATCGCGTGGACAGCAGAAGCTATTTGTTTACGCCATGCGCTTGGCACAGGGAATATTACTACAGCAGCAGAATAGTAATAAACGTTGCCTCTATTTAATTGATGATCTGCCTGCAGAGCTTGATGAGAGTAGGCGCCAAGCACTTTTTACTATTTTAGCGGACTTAGATAGCCAGATTTTCATTACTGGTGTTGATGCTGCACTGCTAGACCCTCTATTAGAAGTCGATTTGACGGAGATGTTTCACGTGAAACATGGCGAGCTTGCCCAACTTATTAGCGAATAACGGCCATGATGTCACTATTACTCGCTGATGGCTACATTCTCCGCTAAATGAAGAAGGTTTGCGGCAAGCTTTGGCTATGAAAACCCTCTCTTGCAATCGCGAAAGGGGATAATCTTTATACTCTCTGCCACTTTTTCTGGTAGATGGGCGGGGAGAGGGAGAAGCAAGGTCAAATAAGGGGCGGCATACTTTGTTTTTAGTAAGCAGATTTAATCATCTGTTATTTTTACATACAGATGGCAAGAAGAGATGGCTAGCGCAAATTTCCTAATGTTTCACGTGAAACATTGCGAAGGTAAGATGCCTGTTTTTTATAATTTTTACTCCTGATAAGAGGTAAATGGATAGTAAATATGATAGAGTAAGGGGGCAAAAAATAGGTAGTAGATAATAACGAAATGATATCGGGGAAAACTACATGAATCAGAGTTATGGCGCGAAAAATATTAAAGTATTAAAAGGCCTTGAAGCAGTTAAAAAGCGTCCAGGTATGTATATCGGTGATACTGATGATGGAACCGGATTGCATCATATGGTTTTTGAGGTTGTGGATAACTCAATAGATGAGGCTTTAGCAGGATACTGTACAGCAGTAACCGTTACGATTAATAGTGATGGTTCTGTCACGGTTAAAGATGATGGCCGTGGAATCCCCGTAGATGAGCATCCAGAAGAGAAGCGTTCTGCTGCTGAAGTCATCATGACGGTACTTCATGCAGGCGGTAAATTTGATCAAAGCTCTTATAAGGTTTCTGGCGGGCTTCATGGTGTGGGCGTTTCGGTTGTTAATGCGCTCTCAGAAGAGCTAAAACTGACGATTTACAGTAATGGTAAGGTATATCAGCAGGTCTATCATGATGGTCATCCCGATGCACCACTTGAAATCATAGGCGAAACAACAGAATCGGGCACAATGATTCAATTTAAGCCAAGTAAAGATATCTTTTCTGATGTCTGTTTTCATTATGAGCTTCTGGTGAAGCGTCTGCGTGAATTGGCCTTTCTTAACCCTGGCGTAAAAATTCAAATTGCTGATGAAATCAGCGGCAAAGAGGAAGCTTTTCAGTATGAGGGAGGATTGGTCTCTTTTGTTGAGTATCTTAGTAGAAATAAATCCGTCAGCCATCCGACTATTTTTCATTACGTTAAAGAGAAGAGTAGTATGTTGGTGGAGGTAGCATTACAGTGGAATGATACTTTCCAGGAGAATATCTTCTGTTTCACGAATAATATTCCGCAAAAAGATGGCGGCACACACCTTTCAGGTTTTCGCTCAGCACTGACGCGTAGCCTTAATAACTATATTGATAACAGTAACTTAAAGAAGAAGGTGAAAATATCAATTAGTGGTGAAGATGCGCGTGAAGGTCTAACGGCAGTTGTTTCAGTTAAGTTGCCTGATCCAAAGTTCTCATCGCAAACTAAAGATAAATTGGTCTCTTCTTCCGTTAAACCGGTGGTTGAATCAACCATGTCAGAGCTGTTTACTCAATTTCTATTGGAAAATCCACGTGAAGCTGAAGTAATTATAGGTAAAGCAGTTGATGCTGCCAGAGCACGTGAGGCAGCACGTAAGGCGCGTGAAATGACTCGGCGTAAAGGACCTCTTGATATTGCTGGATTACCAGGTAAATTGGCTGATTGTCAGGAGAAGGATCCGGCGAAGTCAGAGCTGTTTATTGTTGAGGGTGATTCAGCAGGAGGTTCAGCCAAACAGGCGCGTGATCGCCGCTGTCAGGCGATTTTACCACTTAAGGGTAAAATTCTTAATGTTGAAAAGGCGCGATTTGATAAAATGCTTGCTTCAGCAGAGGTGGGCGCTTTGATTACAGCATTAGGCTGTGGAATTGGCAGTGAAGAGTTTGATGTGAGTAAATTGCGCTACCACCATATTATTATTATGACGGATGCTGATGTTGATGGTTCACACATTCGCACTCTCCTACTGACATTTTTTTACCGGCAGATGCCAGAGATTATTGAGCGTGGTCATATCTATATTGCGCAACCGCCTCTTTATCGTATTGCTAAAGGAAAAAAAATCAATTATATCAAAGATGATGAGATGCTAGAGCACTATTTGGTGCATGAGGGCCTTAAAGGAATTAGTTTCTATCCATCAACCGATGGAGAGGAAGCACTGAGTGGGTATGCTTTGGTGCAATTGATAGAAAAATGGCACGAAATTAATAAAGTGATCAAGCAGTGGCAAAAGTACCCTGATGATCTATTAGAGCAGATGCTTTATTTAGCGCCCTTGACGGTTGAGTTGATGCAGGAGCGTGAGACGTTGACGGATTGGTGCCAACAGCTAAAAAAACGCCTTGATGGAATGGGATGTCATCTAACACGGTATGAAATCAATGTTATTGAAGATGAATCGGGCCGGTTATTGCCCTGTGTCAGTCTTTATGATCATGGCGTAAAGGTTGACTATAACCTGACAGAGCAATTTACTCAGGCAGAGCCCTATCGCGAATTAATGGAGATGGGTCAACCACTACGTAAACTGATTAAAGAGAGTGCTTATATTGAGAAGGGAGAAAATAGAGTTGCGGTCAATGCATTCAGTTTAGCGATGAAATACTTGCTTGATGAGGCTAAACAGGGGCAAAACATTCAGCGTTATAAAGGTTTGGGTGAAATGAACCCAGACCAATTATGGGAGACCACAATGGATATGGAGACGCGTTGCCTAATGAGAGTCACAATTGAGGATGCTATCTCCGCAGATCAGATGTTTACTGTACTAATGGGCGACTATGTTGAGCCACGGAAAGATTTTATCGTTAAAAATGCCCTTGATGCAGTAAACATTGATATCTAATAAGCCTGAAATTTTTTCAGGCTATCTCATGTAACGGCAAGCTCAAGGTTATATGCAAGACTTAACTTGCTTATAACCTTGAACATACCTGATTAATTAACTTTTTAACCAATAAGTTAGCTGTTTTTTGAGCTCATCAACGCCGCGGCGATTCAAGGCTGAAAATAGTTGTAGTGAGATAGTTTGCGGATAGTGTGATAAGGCGTTTTTCACCTGTTGCAGCTGGTTCATTGCTGGGCCATAGCGTAATTTATCCGCTTTACTTAGCAAGATGTGTAATGGAGTATCGTTATCTATACACCAATCGATCATCTGCTGGTCAAGAGGCTGCAGTGGATGGCGAATATCCATTAAGAGTACCAGTCCTCTGAGTGATTGGCGTTGGTGTAGGTAGGCACTAATTAATTGTTGCCACTTTTGTTGTTGTTGTCTTGAGACTTTTGCATAACCATAACCTGGTAAATCAACTAGACGGTACTGGGTTGATAGATTGAAAAAGTTCAGTAATTGGGTGTGCCCTGGCCGTTTACTCACCTTAGCAAGTTGTTTGCTATTGGTTAAGGCATTGAGAGAGCGCGACTTACCGCAGTTAGAACGACCAATAAATGCTATCTCTCTGCCTTGGTCGGGTGGCAATTGAGTAACATCCGCGACACTTTTATCAAACTCGACATTTTGAAAGTTAATCATTTTTTTCTCTTAGTAGGATAATAATTGCCACTATTGTAAAGAAAATTCTCTTTTCAGGAAACTATTAGGATCGATTGACCATATTTTATGCAAAATACGGGGATTTCCCGGAGGTGGTAAGTTTGTTTTTTTGTTAAAATTCTTCCTGCAATAGCAAAAGTAATAAAAAATGAGCATTTATTGCAATAAGCATAAATTTATTAAGGTTGCCTACTCTGTAAGGCGACGAAGAGAAGTTATTGTCCGATTGCATAGTGCATGTCTGGGTGCTTATGAGAAAGCAGTTAAATTGGGGTAGTAAATCTTAAGAACATTAATAAATTTTGACTGAGATAATTTTAGTCAGAGTAGCATTATTGTGCGTTCTGCGAAGGGTTGTTTGGGTAAACCTATATAGGAGGTGGATATGAGAGAAGTAAATAAGAGCCATAATCATACGCTAGCTAAAAAGATAGTGCATAACTATCTTGATAATGAGGATGCCAACAAACACCATGTCGACCCCTATACAATACCAATCAAAAAAGTATCTGAAAACAGTTATCGAGTATTACTCATAGAAGATAATCTATTTGCCCAACAAGTTAGTCAATACCACTTGAATAAATTAGGTGGTCAAGTTGATTTAGCAATAAATGTCAAAAGTGCTTTATCGTTAATCACGCAGAGCAGCTATGATCTGATTTTAATGGATATCAGTTTACCTGATGGTGATGGCCGTGATGTGACAAGGGCCATACGTGATGGTGAACAGTCGCTTAATCGCGGAACTCCTGTCATTGTTATTACTGCCCATTCGCTAGCTAATGAAGAAAAAAGCTGTTTTGAGGCAGGTATTGACTGTATTTTTCCTAAACCACTAACGTCAACTATGTTGTTAACTATCTGGAGTACCTTTGTTGAGCCAGATGAGAATGAAATATGTCAGGATGATATCGTCCCAATGACGCAAGTAATTGATATGTCTCAAGGAATAAAAATTCTTGGTAGTGAGGAAGACGCTAAAGCGATACTAAATGATTTAATTGACCTATTGCCCGAAGAGCGTCAAGCCATTACACTGGCCTATGAAAGTCAGCAATGGAGTGAACTAAAACAGTTAATTCATAAACTGTATAGTGGTATTAGCTATTGTGGTACCCCTAGGCTCCAAGCAAGTTGCCGTATAATGGAGAACCTATTAAAACGAGATCACCATAATAACCTGGCTCAGATTGAGCTAGCCTACCAGCAATTATTAAAAGAGATTGCAGCAGTGTTAGCCAGTGATTAGCGATAGTTCAGTTAATCTATTGTAAGAAAATATTTAATTATTTGCTGTTTTCTTATATAGGCTGTTTAATAAGTTTTTCTATATTAGGTAATAATTTTTTAAAATTTTGTAGGACATTTCCATTGAAGTAATAAAAATTATTGCAGATTAATTTAATTGCGATATATAACTTAATAGGTAGGTTGTGGAATTACACAAATGTGGAAAGGGGTTTTGAGGAGATAGATTGTGGAAAAAAATAAAGATAATAATGAATTTCTCCGTTGCCAGGTGTTGTTGGTTGAAGCCAATAAGCTTGCGCGGCAGATGGCTGAGTTTGATCTGACAAATATTGATTGTGCAGTGGATTTGGCGGAGAACTCTGAACAGGCATTACAATTATCAAAAAAGCGCGCTTATGATCTAATTTTAATGGATGTAACATTGCCTGATGGTGATGGCCGTGATGTGAGTCGTCAAATTCGCGATGATGAGGATTCTCCTAGCCGCGACAGCGTCATTATTATTGTCACACCCGGATTTATTGTTGATGGTGAGAATAGTTACTCAAGCGCGGGGGTTGATGGCACACTCAGTGAGCCGTTGTCACAAAGCAAGATTGCCATCATCTTTAATACTTTTTTAGCATCGTTCAATAAATCGCTAAAACATCAAAAAAGATAATTTAGCCGCAATAAACAGGCCACAATTATAGTAAGCAACCATTGTTAAATATAGGTTGCTGCTAAGCTTGCTTTAATTCATTAATTATCTGCCAGATCTCCTCAACATGTCCGGGGACTTTGACATTTCTTGCTTCATGGCGTAGCTTGCCTTCAGCATCGATAATAAATGTACTGCGCTCGATGCCCATATATTTTCGACCATACATGCTTTTTTCTTTCATGACGTCAAAGTATTGACATAGCTCCTCGTCGGGGTCAGAAATTAATGCAAATGGTATATTAAGTTTAGCAATAAATTTATGGTGTGATTTAATACTGTCTCGCGATACTCCAATAATCGTGATACCTTTGCGCTTAAAGCGATTAAAATAACTGGAAAAATCTTCTGCTTCTTTACTACAGCCAGAGGTGTTATCTTTTGGGTAAAAATAGAGTACTAGCCATTTTCCTTTTAGTTGATTAAAATCGCACAATTCCTCATCTGTTGCAGCAAATGTTATATTTTTTACTTTTCTACCTTTTGTTACAGCCATCGTTTTCCCCTATTATTGTTTAGTGACAAATACCCAATTCTGTTCATTAGAGAGTGAATCAGTAAATTGGTAACCCTCGCATGTGAAGCGTTTTATAGCGTCTACTTTTTGTAGCTGCCGTTCAATAATAAAGCGCGCCATTTGACCGCGAGCGCGCTTTGCCTTTAAACCTATATTCTTTATTTGGCCCTGACGTTGTTGGCGGAAGCCTATTGTTATGATTGGTGCTTGTAATGTCTCCTGATTAATAGCACTGCTATATTCGGACGAGGCTAAATTAATCAGAGTAGTCTTATTATCACTATCACGATTAAGTAGGGCAGTGATTTTTTCTTGCCAGAAGTGGTAAAGGGTATTAAATTTTTTATTACTAAGTTTACAACTCATTTCGAGGCGATAAGGTTGAATAAGGTCAAGTGGCCGTAGTAGGCCGTATAGTGCTGAGAGTAGGCGTAAATGTTTCTGGGCATACGTAATAGCGCTACTATTGAGTGTGGCAGCATCTAGTTGACGATAGACATCACCTTGAAAGGTCCATAATGCTGGCGTGGCATTGGTTTGACGATAATGGTTGACATCAAATTGCTGGTAGCGCTGATGATTAAGTTGCGCTAATTTGTCACTGATACCAAGTTCATTGGAAAGTGTTTTAGCATCAAGTTTTTTTAAATAGTTTACTAACAGTGCAGTATTATCTTTTAGTCGCGGTTGTGTCATACGACAAGAGATTGCCGGTGTTTCAGCTAACTGTTTTTTTGCTGGTGATAAAAGCAGTAATAGACTCATTATCCATATTCCTGATTATCTTTTATAAAGTAGAGGCCCCGCACTGTGCGTAAAGCATAAAAATTAACCGCCACTATGTTAACATAGTGGCGGTTAATGAGCAATTTACGGGGAAACTAAATAATAGTGTTATGATGAAAGCAGGTTAGTTACGACATTTGCTAAATGCCCAACTGCTTTGGCAGCATCATGTAAGTCAGTTACCTTCGCTGCGAACATGCCACTGGTTGATAAAAGATTAGCACCATGTTTAGCAACATCATTAACACCTTTTGTGAAATCATGCAGTGATTCAAAATTATTACCAATATCCATGATATTATCAGATGCCTTATGCAGATTAGTTGAAGCATTATGGCTCTTAGCAGCAATACTTTTCACCATTTTAGCGGTTGAAGAACCGACATCCTGAGTATTATTGGTACGTTCTGCGATTTCAGCACCTAATTCAACCAGACCGCCATCTCCAGTTGGGCCGACAAACAGCTGATCGAATGTCTCAAGAGCAATATTCTGAGAATTTTCCGACGTTTTTTTCTGCTTTTTGGATTGCATGACAATCACCTCAAATAATAGAAGATTACGAATGGGTATAATTAAATATTACACTAAAATCACAAAAAAAGCAACCCTTTTAAGAGAATTCATTAATTATTTCAACCAGTTATCAGTAAATTCTCTATATAAATCAGCTGGTTGCCAGCAAGTCTAAGTTGCTGTAAAAATTAGATAACTTTATCTTTTATAATCAGAGGCATATGGGGGAACCAATAGCTGGTTGCGTCTATTCTTTTTGTATAGTCGTAAATTACCCATTATTTTTTTGCTAAAGATAGCGTAGAATCATTACGCTAATAAGAAAATAGTTTTAGGGGGAATCATGGCAGTAACAGGTGAAACCATTCGTGCATCAATTAACCAGGCAACAGAGTTATCTGAAGGTAACCTACGCCAGCAACTGGCGGCACTTTACCATATTTTTGACTATTTTGGTTGGAGTGATCTGATTGTAACGCATTTATCAGTGCGTGTACCTGGCGAAGAGGCATTGTTGATTAATCCTTTTGGTGTAGCATTTAAGGAGATCTGCGCCGAGAATTTACTGAAAGTAGATTTTGATGGGAATATTATTGACAGCCCGCATGGCCACCCACTTAATAATAATGGCTGTACAGTTCATCGCGCTATTTATCGTGGTCGCAGTGATATTCAAACAATTCTTCATACTCACTCATTGTATGGTACAGCGGTCTCATCTTTAAAAGAGGGATTACTGTTATTAGATCAGATTGCGATGATGTTTCATAATCGTATTGGATATCACAATTTTGATACACTCTTTATCCACGACAATGATCAAAAAAAATTACTCGAAGATTTAGGCAATAACAACTGCATGATTCTAAGAAATCACGGCTTGCTAACCATTGGCAGCGACATTGCCGAAGCCTTTTGGTATCACTACTATCTGGAAAATAGTTGCAAACTCCAGGTAACAACAATGTCAACGGGTGGAACGATTCAATTAGCTGATGAAGAGGTTATTAAAGAGACCGCAGCGCGTTATGACCATTGGCGTGAGCATAATCAAGGCGATGGTGTTCCCGGAGATAAGTGGCTATTGTTTGATGCGGCTAAACGTATGGCTGCTGCGGCACTATCGCGCTAGTGCCGCGTTAAGTTCTTTTTGTCCCAGTGTTGTTTTCTCTTTTAAAACCAAGCGCGGCTAAACGTTTATCAAAACCAGGATGAGTCGAGAACATTTCGGTCACCGATTGAACAGATTCAATGCCAGCCTGTACAGGATCAAAAATATAAGACTCTCGTCTTACCGATTCGTGCGGTGTTTTGCGATAGTCTTGACGATACTGCTCGCGATTACTGACATGGTCTTGATGGATTTTCATCAGTGCATTGGCTAGTGGTTTATTATCGCGCATCAGTTCAACTGCACCGGCATCTGCCATATACTCGCGCGTTCGGCTTAGGTAGAGTGTTAGCAGCACCGTAATCAGCGGTAACAGATAACGGAGAACAATAATGATAATAAATAGGTAATTGCCATTACGTGAGTCACGTCCGCGACCGCGGCCAGCACCAGAAAAGAGTGCTGCATAAAATAGTGTATCAATAATCATTAACACTAAATTACTTAATACGGCAGCGGTTAATGTTAATTTTATATCTTGGTGGCGAATATGGCTGAGCTCATGTGCCATCACTGCTTGCAGTTCTTGGCGATCAAGTTTTTCTGCTAAGCCACGGGTAATTGCCACCATTGCTGACTTTTCACTGTAGCCGCTAGCAAAGGCATTCATATAATCGGCATTAATCAAGAAAACTTTTGGCATATAAGGCATCCCGGCAGCAATTTTCATCTCTTCGACAACATTATAAATCTGTTGCTCTAATAGACTCTCATCTTTTTTGCCGGTGAGTTGTTTGTACTCAGTTCCAAGTAACATCAAGCGATCATAGAGTGCATAAGTTACCCATAGAGAGATTATTGCCACGGCTACTGTAATCATCGTTGCGATTGGCCATACCTGAAAAGTAATGAGTGCTTTGAAGATTTGCCATAGGTTAGGACCAGTTAACACCTGACTATAATTGGCATGGCCATAGTAGCTAATATGGTGGGTGTAAAGAATACTGGTCTGAATGAACATGTCGACTAATAAACCCAGAGCGACATAAATAATAATGAAAATAGCAATAATTTGGTAAGTACGCGAACTATTTTGACGAATACTTTTGCGCCAGTCAGTGGTTTTCTGACTATAATCTTTTAGTGAATCGCTCATCGTATTATCCTATTAAGAGGATGATTGATTAAAGTTCGACCTTATAATCTTCGAGCTTTTTCACGTCACCCTCCTCCAGTTGCCAGTAGGTGAAGTCCTGATCGAGTTTTTTGCAGACACTTACTACGATTGATTGAATGAAGGATTTTTTTGTAGCGTTGTAAGTTTCAATACTGTCGTTTAATGCCTGTTTTGAATAGGCCAACTTATTTTCGGTATTGACTATCTCTTCTTGTAGCTGTAGCGCATTTTGATTGGCTTTCAGGTCGGGATACTGTTCAAAGACCAGGTTGATCCCACCAGCAATTTTCGAGATAGCATTTTCAGCAGCGATACGCCCTTTTTGATCTCCCTGTTTGGCAGCTTGTTGTGCTTGATTACGTAGCGCGACAACATCTTTTAGTGTCGTTTTTTCATAATCCATATATTTTTTCACGACATTAATAAGGGATTCAAATACTTTATAGCGTCGGTCAAGCTGAATATCGATCTGTTTTTGATTATTGCGTACCGCCTCGATCAAAGCGATTAGCTGGTTATAAATTTTAATAAAGCCAACAATAAGAATCGCTAGAATAATCAATATGATAATAAGTGTCTTATTCATAATAGTGCTCCGAAGTTATCATTATAGGTATACGGTTCTTTATAGTAGGGTAACTATAGATGATATTGGCTAAATTGTCTACAAATAGGCCGCCACTACTGTTCAATATAAATACATATTTTTGAATGGATATTGTTAAATAAAAGAGTAAAGTTAAGATAGCCTGATTAGCGTTTTATGATGCGCATTCTAATTATCACTTACTTGCGGCAGATTATCGAAAAACCGCAAGCTAATTGGTATGATAGAATAAGCAAGCAGTAGAGTTTAAATAAATATTATTATTCAATATGTTGATTGGAAATTAAAAGTAAACTTATAATTTCGCGGGCATTCTATTTGTAATATTGCGGCAATCTAAGATATAATATCGCGGTAGTTAAATTTATAATATTGCGGATTAGAATGATGAAGTATAAGCGCTGGCTAAGTTCACGGATGAGTGCTGCCCTGCATAGTAGAAGAGTGATTATGTTGGTTGGGCCTCGACAAAGTGGAAAGACCACATTGGTGCAGATGTTGGGTGCTGACGTCGCAGATTATCATACATTAGATGATCTGGTGTTATTAGAAGCAGCAAAAAGTGACCCGCAAACGTTTATTAAACGTAATAAAAAATTAATGATTATTGATGAAGTACAGCGTGTACCAGAGTTATTATTGGCGATTAAGAAAGCGGTTGATGAAGATACATCAGTTGGTCAGTATATACTGACCGGTTCAGCAGATATTCAGAAACTACCCAGCGTCATGGAATCTTTAGCAGGGCGAGTGACTAAACTACGGTTGCGGCCCCTTGCACGCGGGGAGATTAATCAAAAAAAAGCCGATTTTTTGCAGAATGCATTTGATTTACAATTCAATATTCCAAATGAGCACTATGGTAGAGATAATGTTATTAAAATAGCATTAGAGGGAGGTTTTCCAGAGCCATTGCGACTTAAGGGCAAGGAAAAAAATTTGTGGTATAGAGATTATATCGAGTCGCTACTGGACTATGACGTAAAAGAGGTAGTTAATATTCGTCGCAAAGAGAGTATGCGCAATTTACTCGAAGTGCTGGCAGCCTGGTCAAGTAAATATATTGATTTCTCTGCGATAGGGAGTAGTTTAGCAATTCAAAGACCAACATTGGAATCTTATATTAATGTACTCGAAGCTTTTTTCTTATTGGACAGGCTCCCAGCCTGGACTAAAACCGATTATAGTCGTGTTGGCAAGCGTGCCAAACTGTATATGGGTGATAGTGGTATGATGGCAGCAATACTAAAATGGATGCCTGAGCAGATTCGGCTGGATGGGGATAAAGTTGGAAAATTGGTAGAGACTTTTATTTTCAATGAACTGTCAGCAAATATTGACTGTCAAACCGACTATCAATTGTACCATTATCGCGATAGAGAAAAACGGGAAATTGATTTTCTCATTGAGCGTGATGATGGAGCGTTACTAGGTATTGAAGTGAAAGCGGGAGCATCAGTTAAGCGTGAGCATTTTAACCATTTACAGTGGTTTAATAATAATCTTGTTAAGTCTGGCCATCCATTTATTGGTTTAATTCTATATACTGGCGATAAGGCGATACCATTTGGCAATAATTTATGGGCGGTACCCATGAGTTGTCTGTTTGGCTGAGCAGTGCTTAGATTACTTACCAATACAGAAGTTGGAGAAGATCTCACCGAGCAGGTCATCACTACTAAATTGGCCTGTAATCTCTGCTAGTGCTTGCTGTCCTAGGCGCAGCTCTTCAGCTGCAAGTTCACCAGCGCGTGACTGCTCGAGCTGCTCCCTACCCTGCATAACCGCATCACGTGTGCGCCGTAGTGCGTCAAGATGGCGACGACGCGCGATGAAGGTGCCCTCACCGCCATGAAAACCAGCGCAGGCTTTAAGATGTGATTTTAACAGGTCAATGCCGAGTTGCTGTTTTACTGAGATATAGATCTCGGTAACATCGTGCTCACCTTTATCAATTAGCCGTGCTGATTGATCGTTCAGATCGATCTTATTATAAATAATGGTAACGGCTTCATGGTGAGGAAAGTGGCTGAAGTCGATATCAGTGCGCGGTTGATTGCTATCGATTAACCATAGAATTCTATCAGCCTCATCGATCGCTTTTCTTGCCAGCTGAATCCCCTGCTGTTCAACAATATCTGTACTGTCACGTAGCCCTGCAGTATCAATAATATGTAATGGCAGGCCATCGATATTGATCTGCTCCCGCAGTAGATCACGGGTGGTGCCAGCAATATCGGTAACAATGGCTGTTGGGCGTTCACTCAGACAGTTTAATAGACTCGATTTTCCAACATTAGGTGCGCCAGCAATAACAATTGTCATCCCCTCATTCAGGAGACAGCCTTGTTGTGCCGCTCCTTCAATGTTATCAAGCATGGTGATGATGGTATCAAAGCCGACAAGAATTTTCTCATCGGTCAGAAAATCGATCTCCTCTTCGGGAAAATCGATAGCGGCTTCAATATAGCAACGTAACGCAATCAGTTTCTCTAACAGCTGGTCAATTTTTGCTGAAAACTCCCCTTGTAGTGAACGTACCGCAGAACGTGCGGCCTCTTCACTACTGGCAGCGATGAGGTCAGCAACGGCTTCAGCCTGGGCCAGATCCATTTTATCATTAAGAAAAGCGCGTTGTGAGAACTCTCCTGCTTTAGCCAATCGTGCACCAAGTTCAATTGCGCGTTTAATTAGACGATCAACCACCACCGGTGCACCGTGGCCTTGTAACTCAAGTATATCTTCACCGGTAAATGACTTCGGTGCGCGAAAGAGTAAGGCTATTCCTTCATCAATAACTGTATCGTCACTGTCATAAAAGGGTAGATGGTAAGCATGGCGTGGTGTTAGTGGTTGGCGCAGAATAGCTTCGGCAATCGTAAGGGTGGCAGGGCCAGAGACTCGCACAATCGCTACGCCGGCACGACCCGGAGGTGTGACGGCGGCAACGATAGTTTCTGTCTGTTGGGCGCTCATCGCTTACTATTTTTACGATTCGCCTGCTTAGTTTTTTTCCATGCAATGCTTTTGCTTTTTTCTGTTTTGGGTTTGCCCTTGTAGTGTTTAATTATCCACCACTGTTGGCTCACTGAGATGATATTGTTGACTAGCATATAGAGAATTAAACCAGCCGG